>JAFGDY010000290.1 GCA_016931895.1 Anaerolineae bacterium | reverse complement strand
CAATAAAATGAAGGTTTCATCCAAAATTTTTCGGTGAAAGGTGCAATAAAATTTCACTTTTTAGAAAAAATTTAAGCGAACGCCCAGTATTTACTTTGCTGATGATTATCACCTTATTAACTCTGCTGGGGTTGAGCGGCATGCAGCCCCTCATCACAGTCCAAGCCCAAAATGCTCCGATGCGCTTTAATATCTGGCACATTGCCACAACCGGCTCAGATGTAACCGGGGATGGGTCCGAGAATAATCCTTTTGCGACCATTCAACACGGGATTGACATAGCCAGCGATAGCGATACGGTGTTGGTGCATCCCGGCACATACATGGAAAACATCAACTTCAATGGCAAAAACATTACTGTGACCTCGTTGTTTCACCCCACCGGCAATGAGGCGTATATTTCTCAGACTGTGATTGACGGTAATCGGGATGGTCGTGTCGTGACCTTTGAGAACGGAGAAGATTCCACGGCAATATTAGGTGGCTTCACAATTACAAATGGATATGTTCAAGGGTCTGAACACGGTGGAGGGATTATTTGTCTGAGTTCGAGTCCAAGTCTAACGAATCTAAGGATCATTGGGAATGAAGCAGGTGGCGAAGGAGGAGGTATCTATCTGGCATGGTCGTCGTCAAACCTGCGTAACCTGACCCTTATGAACAACGTAGCCAACGGCGGCGGTGGGATCAGGTGGTCTGGAGGCAGTCCAAACATTGAAAATGTGATTGCATCCGGTAATTCGGCTCATATCGCCGGTGGCGGAATGCAGTTTTGGCAGGCGGATGCCGAGCTGAAAAACGTATTGCTCATAGATAATTTTGCGGGTAGTAAAGGTGGCGGAATGCATCTTGACAACAGCAACCCAAACTTGATGAACGTCACCATTGCTGACAACTCAACATCCGGCTGTGGCGGGGGACTCAACGTGTCATTTGCCAGTCACCCTCATCTGACAAACTCCATTGTCTGGCATAACTCGCCAGAACAGATCTGTTACGATTTGGACTGGGCTGGCATGGACGTCACGATCGAATACTCGGATGTCAAAGCATCTGAAATTATCACCAATAACAAGGGGTCAGTATA
The DNA here is from genome assembly GCA_016931895.1 of Anaerolineae bacterium. Taxonomy (NCBI): domain Bacteria; kingdom Bacillati; phylum Chloroflexota; class Anaerolineae; species Anaerolineae bacterium. The sequence continues at coordinate 19,141 of JAFGDY010000290.1, read as the reverse complement.
TTGGGGAGTTGGGAACATAGATACCGACCCTTTATTCGTAGGCAGTGGCGATTACCATCTCAGTTCCAACAGTCCTTGCATTGGCGCAGGCACACCTGATAATGCGCCGAATACCGATATCGAAGGCAATCCACGTCCCAACCCGGCTGGTTCCAATCCAGATATGGGGGCGTATGAGAATCCGCTGGGTATGAATTTGATTGCACCTATGTTGGCCGTAATCCCACCGGCTGCAACGTTCGTAGATGACCTGGTTTACATTCCCGTTAGGCTCAACAATGTGCATAGCACTCATGACCTGCGCGGCGTGCAATTCAGTCTCAAAGTGACCGATACCCAAGTATTATCTCCGGCCACCAGTGTCTCGCCTATCTTGGGGGATCTGTTCCCAGGGAGTAGTATGACTTCTATCATCCCCACTGGTGAAGGTTGGGGCTTTCTCCTGACCGACCTCGTTTCAACCCCAGCCGTGAGCGGGACAGGCGTGGTCGTTACCTTGCCTTTTGTGGCTCGAAATGAAGGATGTACCACCCTCTTCTTTGCCGATCACCAACTCTCAAATGGCAGCGCCCAACTCATTCCACACTCCACGAATGGGGCCTATCTTTGTGTCATTGGCCGCGAGGCAATGTGCAGGGAAACATCTATCTTGATTGGCGCCATAGCGGGCACTTCACTAACACCCAGATTGTGCTGAGAGGATATCACGAAACCTACACCACCACCACTGATTCAACAGGTTACTTTGCCCTCGACAACATCTACGCGGATACCTATTCCTTACAAGCCAGCCACTCGCTCTTTGTGCAAGCCAATCGAACCATTACCGTCGCCGCTTCACTCACCACAACCATCCCCCAAATTGGCTTATGGGCCGGTGATATTAATCAGGATCAGGATGTAGACCTGTACGACTGGTATCTCATGGCCGCGGCAATTTATCCGGTGGACGATCCCGACTTTGACCTTAACGATGATGGGTTGACAAATATTCAGGACCTGGTGATCCTGGCCGGCAATCAAGACCAACCCAATATGACCACCACCAATCCCCCCATGCGCAGCGGTAAATTAACCTCTCAGGATTTCAGTCGTCTGGCGGCAACTCATAGTACGGCCAGTCTCAAACTCGTTCCCGCAAATGACGATGAAGTTCTCCTCCACCTCGAGGCGGTTGATGAGCCAGTCTATGCTGTGGGGGCACGGTTAGCCCTCCCGGCAGGGGCGGCCGTAACTGAAGTAGAGGGAAATATAGTTTTGTCCGGTGGCTTTTTGAACTGGCATCAGGAGGGGCAAAAACTCTACATAGTTGTCGCGCCTGCTGAAGGGCAAGCCATTACGCGCGACACAGATGTAGCCATCATTCACGGCACGACGCTTGCTGAGATATTGATTGAAGCAGAAAACAATATTGCCGGCCAAGAAAACATTGTTTTTCTGCCCTTAATCTTAAAGTGAACCTTAAATCGTAAAGATATTCTGAGTTGGAAATCAAATAGGTTTACTGGGGTTGAGGCTTTATATTGCGTCCTTTGCAAAACTGAGCCAATACACAATTATTGCCAGAGCAACGTTTTTATCAACGAGTAATAAGTGCGTTGGTAGTGACAAACAGGGACAATTAGGCGAAAGCTTTATCTGAACTAACCAATAGTTTGTTATCAAAACAGAGGAGAGTTTTTTGAATATAGAGGACCAAACTCATCATAATGAGATTGGCCCTCATGTCTTTGAAGAAAGAAATCCCAATGCAATCTCATTCCCGCGCCCGCATGTGCGGGAACAAAATCACCTCGCGGATGGATTGTTGATCGGTGAGCAGCATGACCACCCGGTCCACGCCAATGCCCAGGCCGCCGGTGGGAGGCATGCCCTGCATCAGGGCGATCACGTAGTCGTCATCCACCAGGTGGGCTTCCTCGTCGCCGCCAAGCTGCTGCTCCAAAAAGCGCTGGCGCTGGGTGAGGGGGTCGTTTAGCTCGGAGTAGGCGTTGCCAAGTTCCATCCCGGCCACAAAGGCTTCAAAACGCTCTACTACCCGGGGGTCGTCCGGATTCTGTTTGGCCAGGGGGGAGATGTCAAACGGGTAAGTGTGAATAAAAACAGGGTTGACAATGGTCGGCTCAACGTACTCGCCTAATAGTTCTTCCACCAGCTTGCCCCAGGTGGGCTGCGGCGATACTTCCAGCCCCCGCGATTGGCATACTTTCCACAAAGCTTGAAGGTCGCCATAGGTGTCAAAAATATCAATGCCCGTCTGGTCTTTAATGCTTTCCGCCAGGTTCAGGCGCGGCCAGGGGGGGGTCAGGTCAACCTGCCGGCCGTTGAACATCACCTGCATGCCGCCCAAAACTTCTTGAGCCACAAAGGCTATCATATTTTCGGTCAGGCGCATCATGTCCTGGTAGTCGGCGTAGGCCCAGTAGCACTCCAGCATGGTAAATTCCGGGTTGTGTTTGGTGCTGATACCCTCGTTGCGAAAATCTTTGCAGATCTCGTAAACTTTATCAAAACCGCCCACAATCAACCGTTTGAGATAAAGCTCGTCGGAAATGCGCAGGTAAAGCTCCATATCCAGGGCGTTGTGATACGTGGTGAAGGGCCGGGCTATGGCCCCCCCGTAGAGGGGTTGTAGCGCGGGCGTTTCAACTTCCAAAAAACCCTCCCCATCCATAAATTTACGCATGGCGGTAACAATTTTGGTGCGTTTGATAAAGATGTCTCGCACTTCCGGGTTGGCAATCAAATCAAGATAACGCTGACGGTAACGAATTTCAACATCCTTCAGGCCGTGCCATTTTTCCGGCAGGGGGTGCAAGGTTTTGGCGGCCAGTTGGTAAGCGGTTACGTGGGCGGTGACTTCGCCGGTACGGGTGCGGAAGAGATACCCCTGCGCGGCCACAAAGTCGCCCAGGTCAAAATCTTTAACAAACTGCTGGTAAGCCTCTTCCCCCAGGTCGTCTTTTCTAAAATACAATTGCAGGCGGCCGCTGCCGTCTTGAATATGGGCAAACGTACTCTTACCCATATTGCGCACGGCCACCAGCCGGCCGGCCACGGCTACAGTAATTTGGGGTTTTTCTTCGCTATTGGCGGGTAAGGCGACCTCGGCGGCTTCATACAGCTGCACTGCCTCGGCGGCAGTGTGCCGGCGGGTAACCCGGGGCGGGTAGGGTAATTGTCCCCGCCCGGTAAAGTTGGTTAACTTGTTCAGGCGTTGTTCAATTTGCTCGCCAAAGTTGGTAAAGTAGCTCAAGTCTTGTTCCATAAGCGATCTGCTCCAAAAACAAATTAAAAGCGGGGTCTTTACAGACCCCGCGTATTATGCACGTTGATGGCATTTGGCGCAAGCTATTCGATCTTAATTACCTTGAACATAATTGCGCCGCCGGGAGTCTCCGCCATAACAGTATCGCCAACCTTGGCGCCCAACAGGGCTTTGCCAATAGGAGACTCGTTGGAGATCCGGCCGTTCACCGGGTCGGCTTCAGCCGACCCAACGATGTAGTAGGTTTCCTCTCCCATTCCATCTTCGGCCACGGTCACGGTGCTGCCTACGTCTATGTGGTCAGATTTGCCATTGCCGTCAATGATTTGGGCATTACGCAGTTGGGCTTCGATAGTTTGGATCCGGCCTTCGACAAAACCTTGCGTTAATTTGGCTTCATCGTAGGCGGAATTTTCCGTGATGTCGCCCTCCTCCTTGGCCGCTTGAATTTCAGCAGCCACTTCTTTGCGACGAACATTGACCAGGTATTCTAGTTCCTCTTCTAATTTTTCTTTACCCTCTAAAGTCAGGTAAACTGGTTTGTCAGTCATTTGTGCTGTTCCTCATTTCTAATTCCCCGGCTAAAATCACAACCGGGGAAAATTGCTAAAAAAAAACAGAGACCTTGCCCGGGCCTCAGTTGTTTGATATCAACCTCTTATAATTCGCCCGTTATTATACCCCATCTTCACAGTTTTGTAAAGACCTGGGGCCATTTATTAACATTAGACAATTCTTGGAACAGGGAGCCGTTACCTTTAACAAAGGCTGGTCAAACCCGCCTTAACCTCCTTCCTGTACGCCCTATTATACTCGGCGGGTAAATAAAACCTTCAGCACCCAGTACCGCATTGCCAGGGACGCCATAAATCCTGAGCCTTTATCTTAAGCCGGCAAACAGGTCATCCTCTTTGCGCTCGGGGGGAAGGTTCGACCGGATGTCGGGCCGGCAGTGGGCCAGGATAAATGTTTCTTGCCAAAACAAGGGGTTGGCGGTCACGTCAAAATCTTGCTGATAAGGATTTTCCGGGGCCAGTTGGCTGGCATGGCAGCGAATGCCCTTCAGTTTGGTTCCGGCATAATCGCGGGCGTCAATCACCGTGGTAATCTGCGCCATGGGATAGCCCACAAAGGGGAACGGCACGCCGTCCATCGGCACATAGTTACGGCCCATTATTTTTTCCATCTGGGCCACCTGGTCTGCGGGAAGAGCGCGATGATAAAATTTGGCGACGGCGTGCCGGGAACCGGCTTCCGGCCAGCAGTCGGCCTGGCCCGCCAATTGCACCGCGGCGGTGGCCCAACGATGCACGGCCAGATGGTCGTAATGGCCGTAAACGCCGTCTGGGCCAAACGAAATGACCACCTGGGGCTTGAGTTGGCGCAGCAGTTTGACAATTTTGTAAACAGCCGCTCCCTGGGGCACAACGGTGGTTTGCCCATCAATGTAGCCCAGCAGGTGCAGCTCTTTGACGCCGTAATGTTTGCAGGCGCAGCGAAGTTCAAACTCGCGTACCACGCTCAAGGGTTGGGTAAAGGTAAAATCAGGATTAGCCACCTCACCCGCTTCGCCCAACGTAGCCGTGATCAGGTGAACATCCACACCTTCGTGGGCGTATTTGCTTAAAGTGCCGCCGACGCCAAAGGCTTCGTCGTCGGGATGAGCAAAAATAGCCGCCAGGGTTAGTTTGTCAGGCATAAAGCTATCCTATTTCTTGATAGAACATTTGTTCAAAATTATAACACCGGGCAAAAAATAAGTCAAAAATAAAAACAATGGCATTGCTGCTGAGCAATGCCAGGGTATACCTGTCTTTGCGGTTTTCAGCTTTTAATTCTTCAGGCCGAACCTTCGTACACCTCATCCATTGCTTCGGCCAGGTCCTCAAGCTGGTAGACTTGTTCTGAAATTTCTTCTTGCAGGCGATTGATTCTGCCGCCTGCCTCGTCTTTGGTGTCAACCAACAGCAATTGCGAGTAAATGGTGCCCAACGCCGAGATGGTGCTATCCAATTGGTAGGTGGCTTTGTCCATATTGCCCTGCAAACTTTCCAGGGTTTGGAGCTGGCGTTTCCGGTCGGCAATGGTGCGTTCCAACTGGCGGCGCACGTCTGGATTTTTTTCTTTGACCAATTTCTGCTCGTACCGGCCAATGGTTTCGGGGACACTTTGTAAGTCCTGCTCAATCACTTTGTTCAGGCGAAATTTATCAACCCGTTCGGCCAGGTTATACACGGCCTGAAGCCAGTGGGTCACTTCCTTGGTGGTTTGCAGCAAGCGGTCTTGCAGCACGCCCTGGGCCACTTCATTCTTCACCGTATCGTCAATGAGCGACCAATATTCAAGCGCCTGATCTACTTTTACCCGCAGGTTTTTATCTCTGATGGTCTTTGGGTCAAAACTCACCCGCGATTCAAAAATCTCGGCCACAGCCTGGGCGTGGGCTTTTTCATCTCTGACGGCGGTATAGAGGAAGATCGCTTCTGCCACCACTAACAGCAGCAGGCCGGCCAGGCCGCCCACCGCCAGCCAACCTAAGCCGACCAGGCCCAACAACGGAAAAAGGAACAGGCCCAAACAGCCGGCCAGCAGAATAATGGCGGCAATTAAAACCGCATTGGAAGTGCGGAAAAAAGCGTAGCTCCAAACAGCTTTTTTGATAGCCGGTTCGTTGAGCCAATTCTGCCGCTGTTTTTTATAATTCTCTATAATGTTTTTGAGAATGGCGTCTCTGGCTCGTTTTTCTAAATCTTTTCTCATTTCTGAAGGCATCAGTTATTTTCCTTCAGGCAGGCCGGACAATAGGCCTGCGTAGGTAAAATTTGGGGAGACGTTTGGCCGGTAATTTTTATTGCAACTTTTTAGGTCTCACTGGTGCTGGTTGTCGCCGCTTCTTCTTCGGCGGCCTCTTCTTCCATTTCCGCCAATTGCAAACGGCGGCGGCGTTCGGCCAATTGGCCTTCCAGCCTGTCCTTTTGCAGCACGTCATCCATGCGACTGCTCAGGCGGTCGGCTCGCATTTCCACTTCGGCGTCGGCCCGGTCCAGGCGGGCGCGGATTTTGTCGGCCACGCGGGCGATGTCGGAATCGCCCACGCCTTCCAGGGCATCCAACGATTTCATGCTCTTGGCCGCGATTTCCTTGGTTTTGGCCAATTCCAGCAAGCCCAATACGTGCTCGCGCTCCTGTTTGATGGTGCGCAGCCGGGCTTCCAGCTTGAGCCGGGCGTCGGCCAGCTTGTCGGCCTCAACCTTTTGCCGCTGATACTGCTGGCGATACTCTTCGGCCAGGTCGGCTTTAGAGTTGTATTGGCTCTGCGCGGCCACGGCCAGGTCGTCTTTGCCTAACTTGAGCAAGCGGTCAATATCGGCGTCCAGGGCCTCGGCTTCGGCCTGAAAAGCTTCGTATTTGCGTTTCAGGGTTTTAACTTGGCCCTTCACTGTGACCAGGGCGTCTTCCAGGTCATCCAGATTGTTTTCGGCCTGGCGAATATATTCATCCAACACGGCCACTGAATTGGCGTCGAGCGCGCTATCTACCATTGCGTGTAAATTTGCCGAGATCAGGGTTTGCACTTTTTGGAATAATGACTGTGCCATAAAGGGGGGGCCTCCTTAAATATAATCTTTGTGGATTGTTTGATTGTATCACATCCCTGGCGGTTACGCCAGCTTGATCACGTTTATCATTATACACACGATTGCTTCAAATTTCCAAAATTAAAGGGGCGTGTTTTAGCTTGTGGGCCGATTTTTCCCAGAACCCGGCATGTTAGCAGGCAGTTGGTACTAACAAATAAGCGGGCTACAATATCTTAAGGATAATCAGCGTAGCTAATATTGATACGCAAATCAGGGAAAAAAGTTGTTGGGCGGCTGGTCTCGCCGCCGGCAAACTTGAAACATGATCCCCTGAAAAATTTGTTCTTTCTTAAATCCTTATCTTATCGTATAATATCACAGACTCGATTATAGAAGAGGGACCATATCAAAACTTTCGATCATTTTTTGTTCGCCGATGTTTGGAAGTTTTTGGAATAATCGTCACTGACTTTGACCCGTAAAAACCGGAGACACAATGAGCGACATTCAAAGGGTGCGTTTTACCCTGCCCCTGCCCCCCAGCGTGAACGACCAATACACCCAGGTGGGCAAGCGGCGGGTGCTTTCCAAAGCGCACGTGGCCTTTAAACGAAACGTGCGGCGGAAACTGCACCGCCTGCGCGTGGATGAGGTGATCACCGATAATTTTATAGAAATGCTCCAACAGGGCTGGGTGGGTTTATTCTTTGATTTTTACTTTGAGACTCCCCTCCGCCGCGATTTGGACGGCGGCCTGAAAATCACCCAGGACGCTATCCTGGAAGGCCTGGGCATCAACGACAACCGGGTGGTAGACATCCACCTGGTCAAACGCATGGCCCCTACCCGGCCCCGGGTGGAAGTAGAATTAGAAGCTATCCCCAGGTGGCAGTTTGACGACGAATACGTGTATTTAGGGCAGTCGGAGAACAATGAAGACGAAACACAATCTGCTCAATGAATTCCTATGAATAACATTGCTAAAATAAGCCTTATCTTACTTTTAACCTTAACCCTTTCTCTGCTTTCCTTCACTCCTCCCCCGCCAACCGGCCCTGTGCACAAACGGGCCAAAACTCAACCCCGCCCGGCCTTGAGCGGAACCACCCTGCTGCACGCCACCGAGCATTTTCTCATTCATTATACCCTCAACGGTGCAGACGCCATTTCTGCCACAGACGAGGACGGCAACGGCTTGCCCGATTACGTGGATGCCGTGGCCGAAGCATTGGCCTTTTCGTGGCAGCATGAAGTGGAACGTTTGGGCTGGCGTCCGCCCCTGCCGGACCGGGGGGAGGGGAGCGACCTTCGCTTTGACGTTTATTTGCAAAATCAAGACGACCTGTATGGTTATGTCGAAACCGCCGGCGGCCACGTTGGCGATAATCCCAACACCTTTGCCAGGGAAAACCACGCCGCCTATGGTTATCTCAGCCTTGATAATGACTATCATCTTGATGACCTGGGCGAGGAGCTATCGCCCCTGGACGCCATGCGCACCACCGTAGCCCACGAATTGCACCACGCTATCCAGGCCGCTTATGACGACAGCGACCCTTACGAATGGCTCTACGAAGCCAGCGCCGTATGGATAGAAGACGAAGTGTACCCCAATATTGGCGATGCCAAAAGCTATTTGCTTGATTTTATGGATGCCCCGGATTTATGCCCCTTGAGCGTGGGGCGCGATGAGTATGACGTGCGCTGGTACGGCGGCTGGATATTGCTGCGGTACATTTCTGAGCACTATGGCGGCCCGCCAACCATCCGGCAACTTTGGGAACACATGGCTACCCTGGACGGACTACAGGCCCTGCAGGCCACGCTGGCGGAACAAGGCACCACCCTGGCCGAGACGCTGGTTAATTTTTCTATTGCCAATTTAACCAAATCCAACTGTCCCACCAACACACCCTACTGTTACGCCCAGGGCAGCGATTATTTGCGGCCTTATGTGGAGGGCACGGTGCGAGTTGACCCCGGCGAAGTGGATACGTTCATTCCCAAAGATGGGGTCCAACAATTTGGGGCGGATTACGTGAGGCTCAAGAGCAAAATTCCCATTCTGGTTGACTTTCGTGGTTCGCCGGCCGGACAGTGGGCCGCGCAACTGGTGGGCCTGGCTGCCGATCAGTCCACGGTAATCCCCCTGGCCAACCCCGGCCCAACTGCCGTTGATCCAACCAAGTTCGATAGGCTTTATTTGGTAATTGTCAATATCACCCCGGTTGGGGCGGAGGAAGAATGTGGTTATTATAACTACACCCTGGCCCTGGCCGATGCAGCCATGGGGTCCCCGGTCAATGCGCCCCCGGTGCCTGATGATCCCGGCCCCTACCTTCCGCCAACTTACCAGGATGACTCGCTTTCCCCGTTGGGCGGGGGAACCATCATCCGGCCGGCAGACGCGCCTTTCACTCCCCTTTATCCCGGTTACTTGCCGGCCGGTTACACTTTTAGCCACGTTATCAGTTATACCGGCGCCGATTTGGGGGAATACGAGCCGGATTACGCCCCCGCCGGGGAGCCGGTTATTGCCCTGGAATACGCCGGAGCCGGCCCCGAAGCTTACGTTTCTATCACCCAGAGCCTTGCTCCTGATGAAAGCGTGGCCGATTGGGTGAAAGCGCAGGGGTATTTTGCCAACGATATCCGCCTGGTCAACAACAAGCCAGTTTATCTTATTGAGTACAGTGACGAAACCAACCTAAGCTCCGCCACTTTTATTCACCAAAACCGATTTATTGTGATTGACGGCACCTTTGACTTGATTGACATGCAGCAGGTGGTGGCCGGTTTTTTGGCCAATAACCCTTAACCCTAAAAACAGGGCCAGGTTTGGGTTGTTTTGCCAAAATTCTTGCTGACCATAATCAGGTCATAAATATCAACCACCCCATCCCGGTTCACGTCGGTGGGCAGGTTGAGGCCGGTTTGGCCAAAGCTGCTGCCCACGGTCACCAGGTCCAAAATATCCACATCCCCATCGTCATTAAAATCACCGGCCAGCAGGGTAACGCTGCCCAGGTCTGTTTCCGGGCTGGTTGCGGCCAGCCCGGTACAGACAGCCGGCAGGTAAATAGGCGCATCGGCCGTAACCGAGAGAGCGGCATTGGTTGGGGCATTGTCAATCTTAAAGCGTCCATTGGCCTCAACCGAAACCGTAATTTGTTCTCCATTCTTCACGGTTACGCTGGCGCCCTGGCTGTTGGCGCGTCCTTGCAATTTAACCTGGCCCAAAATAGATGCCTGCCCAGGCTCCGGGGTGGGGGTAGGGGTGGGCGGATGAGGATTATGATTATCGTTAAAAACAAAAACCGCGCCGCCGCCATCGTGCCATATTTCGTGATCCGGGAACAGGTTATCGTATTGAGCGTCATAATCGTGCCAGCAGCGATCGGTGACATAAACTTTGTTATTGTTGGGATTAACGGCAATATCAATGGGATTGCGCCACCAAAAATCGCCCGTCATGGGGGCGGTGCTGTTGCCCACGCGTAAACCGGGCGTTGGCTTGTTGGTCAGATACGGGTTCTGGGGGTCTGCCGCGCCAAGCACATAAGCGCTGCCACTCTCCTCCCGAACCTTGGGAATGAGGGCGCAGGCCAGCCGGTCGGGATAAGCCTTTTCGTAAAAGCCGCCGCCATAGGTGCCCAGCAGGTGGTTGGTGTTGGGGTTAAAAGTGAGGCCGGTTTCGGCAAAGTCGCCCAGTGCCACGTCCGCAGCCAGGCGACGCGCCGCCGCCGGGTTGCCATTTGGCACTTCCACCACCATCAGGTGGGTGGGATTGACCGGATTGTTGGTTGGTTGGGTGGGGTTATCCGGCGGCCATTCAGCGGGAGGTTGGGCGTTACGGAACTCTTTGGCGTAGGTTATATAAAGATAAGTGTTTGCGCCATCCGTCCGCACGGCAATGGCGTGGGGGCTGCCGGTTTGATCTTGGTAAACCAGAGGGATAGAGACAAGTTGATCGGGGTGTTGGGCGGTTTTTAACTGGAAGGGGTTGCCCGCCGGAGCCTTACGCAGGGTAGTGTAGGCAAACTCCTGGCCAAAAGCCACATCGTAAGGATCAGAAGCATTTGCTCCGTTAACGGTGAATTGCCCCACCACTGAGTCGCTGGTTGTATCAATCACCCGCACCCGGCCGTCGCCCGGGTCGACCACGTAAAGCAAATTGTGGCCGGGGTCAGCCGCCAATTGGGTGGGGTGAACAAAACCGTCAATTTTTTTGATCACCTGGTCGGTCTGGCTGTCTACCACCGTAACCACGCCATCGCGGTAAGCGGCCATGTAAACCTTATTGTTGGCCACGGCCACGCCGGCCGGTTCCCGGCCAACATCGGGGATGGTGGCTATAACCCGGTCGGCCTGGCTGTCAATCACGGCCATAAAGGCATAAGGCCGGGTGCCATCCAGTTCTTTGATATTTTGAAAGGCGGCGTAAACCTTATCATTGGCCGGGTTAACGGCAATGCCGCTGGGAATAAGGGGGAAAACGTTAGAAAAAGTAACCTCCACAGACTGGCCCCGCTCAACCTCAACCTGCCGGCTCATTGGCGCAGTGGGATAATATCCCCGGAAGGGGCCGGTGAGATGCTCGCTAACGTTATATGAGCCGCAAGAGAGATTTTGCCACCGGGCATAGCCGTCGGCGCCGGTTGTTTGGCAGGCCGGCTGGCCGTCAGGAGCGGGGTCAAGACACACTTCCACGCCCGGCAGAGGGCGGTCAATGTGCGGCTCGCGGCAGACGCCGTTGGCGTTTTTATCTTCACATTTGTAGGCGGCAATGTTCCCCAGGCAAGGTTCGGCGGGCGTAGGGCTGGGGGTAGGTGTGGGCGTGGGCGATGGGGTAGGGGTGGGGGTAGGGGTGGGTTCAATAACTAGAAAAGTAATGGCGGCTCGCGAGTCAAAAGGGTTTGATATTTGTTGGGTATAAAAAAGAATTTCGGCCAGATAAGGGCCAGGGATAGCCGCCGGCGGCACCGGCCAATTAAATTCCCCGTAAATGGGGCTGGCCTGGCCCGCTGCCGGGAAGGTGGTGAAAAAAACAACTTCCTCAACCGGGTCGTAGATAGAGAAGGAGTAGGTGACAGGCGTATTGGTGAAACTGATGGTCCAATCAATATGGATCACGTGCCCCGCCACCACTTCAACCGGTTCCCGGTTCATGGTAATTTCTGAGGGGTATTGCGCCCCCACAAAACTGATTGTGCCAATCAGCACCAGCAGCCCCAGGAAAATAGCCACCAGTGGTTTAAGGATACGTAGGTTTATATAATTGTTCGCCATATAATTTCCCCTCCGGGTTGTTGTTTTTAGATAACGCCTCAACAAAAAAGGCCGTCTCTAACCATACCGCAACGGACTGGTCAAAAGTCGGCCCTCTTAAACAGAGATTTCCTGAATAAGTAAATTTCCCAAGCATTTGCCTTTATTTGGGAAATTTTTTGCATTGAATTGTTAAAGGCCAATTGCTTTTAGCGCCCGGTTTGTCCGTTAAGGCACGCCTAGTATGTTACATTATAACACATATGGCCCCCCACTTAAATAGGATAGGATACCTAAATGCTTGCTTATTCCCCGCCCCAATGCTACAATCCGATAGAAAAGGGTCAGGAAACCGTTTGATGCAAATTTATCCGGCCGAATTGGCCGACGTTAATCTTTGCTGCCAGATGAATATGTCTTACACCACCGATTACGTGTGGCAAATGCGCACCAGGGGCGATGGCCGGACCATTGATATCCATTTTGACACAATCCGCCTGCCCCGGCCCATGCGCGTTGAATATCCCCGCTCTCCAGATGAACTCATTGCGCACTGGCAGCAAGAGGGGTGTTTTTTAACGGTTCGCAATTTAAAAGAAGAAACCGTGGGCTTTGTAGACGCCCAGGCCCAACCCTGGCAAAACGTGCTGTGGATTTTTAACCTGGTGATTGCGCCCCCTCATCGCCGGCAGGGTTTTGCCGCCATGCTGCTGGAAGCGGCCAATCGCTGGGCCATAGAGCAGAAGCTGCAACGGCTGATGTTGGAAGTGCAAACAAAAAATCATCCGGCTATCTCTTTTGCTCAAAAACACGGCTTTCAATTTTGCGGTTATAACGAGCGTTATTATCCCAGCGGCGATATTGCCCTCTTCTTCTCTCGTTCCACCTGATTATGGAAATATCGGTTTTTAAGGCTACGGATTTTTTTATCTGGTTAAATACAATTCTCTCCTCGGCCATTGTTATTTTGGCTTTTTCTCTTTTCTCCTACGTGATTATCTACAACTTGGGTAGCTCAATTGGCCGGAGTTTTGCGGCGCTGCTGGCCTGCGTGTGTTTTACCTATGTGGGCGACGTAGCTATTTTTTTGGTAGACGACGCGCAGAGTGTGCCCAACTGGCTCAAATTTCAATGGATTGGCATTGCCTTTACCCCGGCGGCTTATTTGCACTTCTCCGATGCCCTGCTGCGGATGACCAATGCGCCTTCTCGCCGCCGGCGTTTTGCGGTTTTTATTGCCTACTTCTTTGGGTTTTTGGTTTTGCTGCTGGCTATTCAAACAGAGTTTCTGGTGCGCAATCCTTTTTACGTTCCCGGCCTCACCCAATTCAGGGCTGGCCCCTTTTTCTGGGTATTCACTATCTACTTTTACACCACTCTCTTTTGGGGCGCCTACAAAATCTCGCAGGCGCGGTGGCGTTGTTTGACCCCCGGCGCCCGCCGCCGGATGACCTACTTGGCTATTTCTTTTGTTGCGCCGGCGCTGGGGGTTTACCCCTACATGTTGATTGCCAATACTACTTCCCTGATGCCTGTTTCTATCCTGTTGGTTGTCCTGTTTCTGGTTAACCTGGGCATTGCCATGATGATTATTGTAATGGCTTACAGCGTTATGTTCTTTGGCGCGTTTTCGCCCGACCGGGTGCTCAAGCACAACTTGTTTCATTTTTTATTGCGGGGCACCGTGTTGGCCACGTTGGTCATTCTTGTTTTTCTGGTGCTGCCCAAACAGCAACGCCTGTTAGGCATTCCCCGAGAAATGATTCTGGTAACCTCTATTGTGGCCGTGATTGTGCTGTGGCAGCTTTTTATCAACATGGTCAAACCGATTATTGACGGCTTCATTTTTTACCGGGACCGGGTAGAGGTTGCCTGGATCAGCGAGCTTGACCGCCGCCTGTTAACCACCACCGACTTGCAGCAAGCCCTGGAAAACATCCTCACCAACCTGTGTGAAATCCTCAGAGTCCGCACCGGCTTTATCTACAACCTGGCCGCCCGCCAGGGGCCGCGCCTGGAAACGCAAATTGGTTCGGCCAAAATTATTGAAACAGCCCTGGCCGATATTGATGTGCCCAAACTGATAGAACAAAAAAACGGCAGCAATGGCTACCGTTTTATTGTTCAAAATAATTTCTGGTTTGTTATTTTACAAAATCAAGCCCGCGACCATTACCTGGGCCTGTTGGGGCTGGAAGCGCGCGCGCAAAATTATGATTTAAACGCCGATGAGGAGAAAATAGCGAATCTATTAATAGAACAGGCCGAACTGGCCCTGGAAGACCGGCGCTTGCAGCAAGAAGTTTTTGTGGCCTTAAAGAACATTATCCCTGAAATTGAACGGGTGCAGCGTTTGCGCAGCACCGTGCGTTATACCGGCTCGCCCAGTTTGCCCCTGCTCGCCGAAAGCCCGGTTCACCAACAAGAATTTCCCCAAATGGTGCGCGATGCCCTGAACCACTATTGGGGCGGGCCAAAATTAACGCGCAGCCCCCTTCTGGAACTGCGCGTGGTGCAAGAGGCTTTGGCCGAAAACAACAGCAATCCGGTGCAGGCCCTGCGGGCAGTGCTGGCCCAGGCCATTGAGCAGCAGCGTCCTTCCGGCGAACGCCGCATGACGGCCGCCGAATGGTTGATGTATAATATCCTGGATTTGAAATTTGTGCAGGGGATGCGCGTCCGCGATATTGCCCAACGTTTGGCCATGAGCGAGGCCGATTTGTACCGCAAACAACGCCTGGCGATAGAGGAAGTAGCCCGCACCTTGAGCGAGATGGAAACACAAGGCGGGTCAAAAACCTTACCGTCATCCGCCCGGGGTAAATAGTAACAGCCGATAACTATCGCTGTTTGCGCCTGGTTTTTTGGGGGGCCGGCTTGCTGGCCACCGGCTCCACTTCGCTGGCAGCTACCTCGATATAAGTCTCCCCGTCTTCTGCTTCAACTTCCAACAGAAGCGTTTCTTTGAGCACATTCACCCCACGGACTTTGGCCAGCACGCCTTGTTGGGTTTTAACCCGGCTGTTGACGCGGGGCAGTTGCTGCGTTATTTCGGCATAAAAATCGTCTTCGTAAGCCAGGCAGCACAACAACCGGCCGCAGATGCCAGATATTTCTGAGGGGGCCAGGGGCAGGCTCTGCCTTTTGGCCATCCGAATGGAGACCGGGTGAAAATCTGTCAACCAACTGGAGCAGCACAATCTGCGCCCACAGCGGCCATGACCGTTTAAAATTTTGGTCTCGTCGCGCGCCCCAATTTGCTTCATTTCTATGCGCGTGCGCAAAGAACGGCCCAACTCTTTGGCCAGGTCTCTAAAATCCACGCGCTGCTCAGAAAAAAATGATAAAACCAGGCGGGAGCCGTCAAAATTGTAGTCGGCTTCCAGCACCTTGATGGGCAGTTTCATTTCTTTGGCCAGAGCTTTACATTTTTCCAAAGCTTCAGGCTCTTTGGCTCTATACTTTTCAGCCTCAACTAAATCTACCGGCGTTGCTTTGCGCACCACTTGTTTCAGGCTACCTTTTAGTTCATCTTTAGAAACGCGCTGCGGCGGCAAAATAATCAGGCCCATCTCTGTGCCGCGCGAGGTTTCCACAATCACCCGGTCATCAATGGCCAGGTCTGTATATTCACCGGGGTCAAAATAATATATTTTGGTAGTGGGTCTAAATCTAACTCCAACAACGTTTGGCATAGGTTTCCTTTCCGGCCAACCAAACCCCTAAAGGTCTTTAAGACCTTTGGATTTTCATCTAAACGGCATTTTTAGCAGAACGGTTTCCAGGTTTAGCCTGGGATTAACGTTATGGTCCAAATTTGCCAGCGCGGTACGCAGCTTAACCACCATCTCTTTGGTTTGGGCCGGGTTACTCTGGCCGGCCAGGTTTTGCAAGGTATCTTGCCAGTCCAGGTTGAGGATTCTGGTTTTGCTGCCGCTTTGGATTAATAGTAAATCACGCCAGATAGTTAGCCACGAGCGCAGCGTTTCTTGGAGCATGGCCGGGTCTTGGCTGAGATCATTGGCATAGGCTAACCGCTCTCCGCGACTCATTGACCCCAGGTTCAACAGGTCCTGCAAATACTGCTCTCGACGGGCCAATAGTTTTTCATCGGCCAGCGCCCGCACTGCCCAACCCAACCGGCCCGCCGCCAATTGGGCCAGCAACTCCGCCTGATCGGGTGAGGCCTGCCAGAAAGTTTGCAGCGCCGTGGCTACTTCCGGGGTGGGCAGGACGCGGAGGGCCAATATTTGGCAGCGCGACACAATGGTGGGCAATAAGGCGCCGGGGTCCGTGGCGGTGAGCATCAACACCACCTGCGGATTTGGCTCTTCTAATGTTTTGAGCAGGGCGTTGGCCGCGCTGGGCGTGGCCCGTTCAAAGTTACAGAACAACACCGCCCGGTATTGGCCTTCGTAGGGAGATAACGACAACTCCCGCTGGAGTTCCCTGATCTGGTCAATCTTGATGGTTTCTTCATCGCCATCCCAAATCCGCACGTCGGGATGGTTGCCGCTAACCACTTTGCGGCAAGATAAACACACCCCGCAAGGTTTGGCATTGGCCAGGCAATTGAGGTATTGGGCAAAAAAACGAGCCACCGTGCTTTTGCCTATGCTGCGGGGGCCGGTCAACAGCAGCGCCTGGGGCGTTCGGCCCGTGGTGACCTGCCGTTTTAACAAATCAACGGCCCACTGGTGCCCGACAATGTGGATTTGAGAATTGCTGCTCTTATGCTCAGTAGAAATGGGTATTGCCTCAGTCAATAGTTTTGCCCCATCATATTGAAACTGAACCGATCTCCTCAGAGATTTCTCCCGTTGGTCGAAATGACATGCTAATTACGCATAATGAACTATTGTAGTCTTTTTAGATAAATCTACAAGTCAGTCACCTGGCGGGGATCTGTCCCAATTTTTAGGCAAGAGGGTAGGGACAGAACAATGTCCTGTCCCTACCGTCAAAATTTGGGACGCACCCACCCGGCGGTCTGGCCGAGAATTTTAAGACAGATTCTCTCCGGCAGATTGTCAGCCGGATAAATTCACCATTTTTTGCCCTCGCCCCCAAGCTGGATTACAATGGGGTGGAAAGCCTTACCTAAATTTTGCAAAGAGAGTGCCATGAGCTTCACCGCCGCCAAAGACGCCCAAAAATCAATAACCGCTGAACCTCTCCTTCCTGCTCGCTCTTCTCTACCGGCCCTGGCCAAACTCATCCTCATCGGCTTGAGCATGCAATTTATTTACGTTGTTTACATTGTGGCTTTTCCCCTTATCTCCAACACGCAAAAGGGCGGCCCGGCGGCTGACCTGGAAATTTTAATGCACGACTACCGCTGGTTTGCCCCCATTTACCTGGTTGGTCTTTTGCTGCTCTACTATCTCTTCTGGCAAGCAATGCGGATAGTGTCAAGTATCAAGGGTCAAGGGTCAAGGGCGAGCCAGCCGGTGATAGAGACGACGCCATACCCCTCACGTTTCCCGGCTCAGGCCGAAGCCATGCTTAAGCTGCTCATCTTGGCCTTTGGCCTGCTTTTCGGCTTCACCCTGGTCTGGCTCTATCCGATCACGGCCAACGACCTGTTCCGTTACGTGCTGCGCGCGCGTCTCTGGGCCATTCATGGGGCCAGCCCCATGTTGGTTCCCCCTAACACCTTTCCCAACGACCCCTACTTGCCTTTTGCCGGGGAGTTTGGCCATTGGGTTTCCGGCTACGGGGCGCTGTGGGAAATTATGGCCCAGATTCCGCTCCGCTTATTCGACGCAACCGGCATGGTTTCCGGCAGCATCAGCCTTAAATTGGTGGTGTGGTTGTGTTACCTGGCCTGCGCCGTTTTGTTGGGCTGGTATGCCGCGCCCCAAAAAGGCAGTTCCCTCACGGCCCTCACCTTTTTTGCCTGGAATCCCCTCATTTTAATGCAGGGGCCGGGCAACGGCCACAACGATATGCTCTTTATGGCCTTTATGGTTTTGGGCCTTGTTTTCTGGCAGCGCAGAGTCTGGTGGGCCGCGGTGCTGGCCCTCACCCTGGCCGCGATTGCCAAGATTCCGGCGCTGTTGATGGTGCCCCTTTTTGCCGTGGTCCTCCTGCGCCACGAATCCACCTGGCAACAACGTCTGCTCAAAGGGGCCGGCGCGGCTCTCATCGGCCTGGTCACTGTTTATCTGATTTATGCTGTGATGGGGCCGCTGCCGCAAATTTTCCAGGATGTGTGGAATGCGCTGACCCGGTGGCTTGACTTTGTTCTATCTGCGTCGGAAACATTGACCGCCGCCTGGCTGTGGCTGACCACGCAGCTTGGTTTTATGCCTCTTTCTGCCGATACGCCGCCCGGGCTGGGGGCGATGCTGACCACCCGGCGCGGTTTTGCCGTTGCCTCCGGCCTGCGCATGGTGCTGCGCGAAGTGATTCCCTGGGACGTGGCCGAAACGCTGCCGCGCACCACGGCCCAATATATCTTTATTCTGTTTTATTTATGGCTGCTGGTGGAACTGTGGCGCAAAAAACTGGATTTGGTGACCGCCGGATTTTTGGCTTATTTCAGCCAATTGATTCTGGGCAGCACCTTCAGGATATGGTATCCCATGTGGTTGATCCCCCTGGCCGCGCTGCACCTGACCCCGGCCACCTTCTGGCGCGCCGTTCTCTTTAGCCTCACCGCCGAGTTATCCATCATCAACTACTTTGTGGTCTGGCGCTGGTGGCTGCGCGACCTGCCCTGGGACAAGCTCAACCTGGCAAATGTCTCGCCCTACTGGCCCGTGATGCACACCTTAACCGTGCCCTGGGTATTTGGTATTCCCCTGTTTGGGCCCATCATCATTGCACGTTGGCAGCGGCAGAAGCAGTCTCAGGAAACCCAAATTTGAGGAAAACAGCGCGGCCTGTTTACAGTATCTCCACAAAAGGTGCGGTAACCATACTGCACCTCAGGCTCAGTAGATCCAAATTTTGGGTAGAAAGTTGCGAAAATAGGCCAAAGGGGTAATCTCTAATACTTCAAAAAACAAGGTCAGGAGAT
>JAFGDY010000289.1 GCA_016931895.1 Anaerolineae bacterium | reverse complement strand
CCGTCAAAACAAGAGTGGGTAAATGTGAAAAATCCAATCTCAGCTTATTGTAACCACGAAAGGTACCTGCGTCAAAGGCAGAGGAGATAAGGGTATTATTTTGCTTTACTAAAAACCAACTATTTGGGCTGGCTTTCTGCTGGCGGGATAAATTCAAAGTACCAGCCGGGTACTCAAGCTCAATCCGACGTGTCGATTGTGACCACAACCACCAATGAGAGTCCTTCGGGATGCTATTGGGAAGGGGAATATCGGCAATGGGGGGCAGTTGTGGGGTCATTTCAATCCTACTTTCTATGGTGTTTGGCCGTATTTTACTTTTGCCGCCGGAAGAGGCAAGTAAACTCAAGCCGAGTCTGTTCTTCGCTTTACCCTTTTGGTAGCTGTGGCCGGAGGCAGGCTATCCGATATTGTTGTTGAGGCTGGCGCTCATTCAAACTGACGTATTCCATTGGATGGCTTCATTCAATAAAAACGTCTCTGTCAGACGGTGAATACTGTAACGCCGTTCTTCCAGTCCGCCGCCAATTTGCACCAGGGACAAAGCTGCCAGTTGCTCAAGCGCCCGGCTGAGTTCGTCCGGTTCAAGTTCATTGAGCGCCAGCAATTGTTCCAGGGTGCCCTCCTGGGCCAGGGGCATCGTCAATAACACCTGCTGGCCGGTCACAGTCAGCATATTCCAAGTTTGCCAATAAATGTAGGTGTATAGTTCGTCATTTTTGGGGCCTCGCGCCTGCTTAAGATTATCCAGCACCTGGCTCAAGGGCAGAATTGAAATTTGTCCTATTACCAATTTTAGGGCCAGGGGATTGCCGCCGACCACATCATAAATACTTCGCAGCTTGTCGGTAGGAGCGTTGGCCAACATGGGAATGCCCCGCATTCTGGCCTCGTATCTAATCAAGTGAATTGTGTCGGCCTGACTGAGTTCAGCCAGGCTATGGCAAAAAATATCGGGATAAGCACACAAACTGTGGCGGCTGGTCAACAGAAATTTACTTGGATTGACCAGGGTCACCAGAAACGGCAGGAAAGTTTGGTAATCGGACGCCGTCTCCAGGTTATCAATCACAATCAGGCGTGGCGCTTGTTTGAGTATTTTGACCAGCGCCTCCTTTTTTTGTGAAACCGATAGGGTCAGGGGGAGAGAGTCATTAAACTGCTCCAGCAGGGCATCAATCAGAGCCTCGGTGGTGAGAGTCGGCCTATCAATCTGGGCCAAACCAATTCCGGGCAGCAGCTCTTGTTGTTTGGCGCTCACCCAGGCGATGTCGTAAAACCGGGCGCTTAAATCGGGCTGGCGCACCAGAGCGTTGGCCAGGGCTGTTTTGCCAATACCCCCCAATCCTTCAATAGAAATCAGCCAGGGTGGCGTCGGTAAAGTTAAAACCTCTACCAAAGTATCCAGGTGCGTTTCCACCCCAATCAGTTCAACTGCCAGAGGCAATTTTAGCCGTTTTTCCAGGCGGGCCCGGTATTCAGCGCGGGCCTGGGTTTCTTGGTTTTGTAGGATGAGGGCCAGACGTTCAATAGCTTCCTGTTGCTTGCGGTAGGCCGTAGACTCACCCACGTTGAGCCAGTTAGCCACGGTATACATCACCTGCCCATCCAAAAAACGCTTGCGCAGTAAACCGGCCTCAGTGGGATACTCAATGGCCATAGTTTCTAAGGCTTCAAAGAGAAGCTGGTTGGTGGCCTGGTGAGCATTACCGCCGCTTTTGAGCCGGGCCTGCTGAAAGAGGTACAGATAATTAAGCGGGCTGATCTCAGTGCCAGCTTCATGCCACAACTTAAGCGCACTATAAACATCGTCTTGGAGTTTTGGCAATGAGATTTTTCTGTTCACCACACTCTCCTAAACCACAGGATATTTTAGCATCATCAGGATACTGAGCATCATCAGGATACTGAGCATCATCAGGATACTGAGCATCATCAGGATACTGAGCATCATCAGGATACTGAGCATCATCGAGATACTTTAGCATACCACACTCTCTGAGTAAAAACAATGTGCGGCATTGCCTAATGAGAGGAAAGTGAGAGATAGATGAGAGGTAGATGGTAGATGATGATAGCATTTTTAGGATATGCTGATTGATAATTGAGGTAGATAGTTCTATGAACAGATCTCACCACTACGTTTTTGTACTATGGGCAGACCGATTTGATGAAGCAGCGACAGCTATTTTTGTAACTATGCTGCGTGAAGTTGGAATGCGGGTGAAAGTGGTGGGCCTGACGCCCCAACCTATCAATGGCGCCCATGGCCTGATTTTACAGCCCGATTTCACCCTGGATGAGGCCCTGGCTTTGGCTCCTCATACAACTTGTTTGATTATTCCCACAACTTTGGCGGGATTGAAGCGCTTTCAGCATGATCCGCGTTTGGCTGAACTTTTACAACAGGCCCAGGCCAATCAGTCCAGATTTGTTTTTGCCTCAGGGGATGAGACCAATCTGGATGAAGGATCCTTTTCGGCGGCGGAACAGGTGACTATTTATCCCAATATTGAAGATTTGCAGGAATTTGTCCAGGATTTAGCCGGATCTTTTGTTTAGGTGAAACTGAAAATTATGCACACCAATATGCAAATTCTGGTAGTAGATGATGAACCTGCCATTCGGTTGTTGTTAAAACATATTTTTAAAACGCTGAGGCCGGATTATAGAGTTTCAACGGCAATTGACGGGCCGGAGGCGCTGATAGAGTTGCAACAACAATTATTTAACCTGGTTATTATTGATTATCAATTGCCCGGAATGAATGGCCTGGAACTGGCCTACAATGTTTATAAACGTTGGCCCCGCACCGGGATCGTACTCATCAGCGGCCATCCTCCACCGGATATAAGACGTCATCTCAAACAGTTAGGCCTGACCCATTATCTTAAAAAACCCTTCTCGCCAATGCAGTTATTAGAGGTTGTTGATGACGTATTGGGGTATTGTTGAGAATAATGAAAAAATCAACTATCAAAACTCAGGATTATATTTTTGTGTTGTGGGGAGATAAATTTGAAGAAACAACGGCTATTATTTTTGTTACCGAAATGCGCAAGGCTGGCTTAAGGGTCAAAGTGATTGGTTTAAGCCCCCAGCGATTGTGCGGGGCGCAAGGGTTGGTGTTAGTGCCCGATTTAACCCTGGAGCAGGCATTGCCCCTGGCCGACAACGCTATCTGCCTGATTATTCCCTGTGCGTCATCAGGAACTTCACAACTCAGGGATATTCCCGCCTGGCCCGATTTTTGCGAACGAGCTTGCGTCAATAATGCCAGGTTTGTGGTTGGGCCTTTACCTGAAACTGAAATAACTGATTTGGGATTAGGGAACGTGTTTGACAAGCTGGTGATCTACCCGGACAAGAGAGATTTGGTGGAATTTGCCCGTCAGGTGGCCCGGTCATTATCGGTAATTGGCTAGAAAAATATGGATGCTCATCAACTAAAAAGCTTGCCTAAAACAGAACTCATCAAATTGATTTTTCAGTACCGGAAGCAACTGCAAGCTCTCCAAACGCCTTCTGAGCATGTGAAAAATGGAACGGATGCGTCAGAAACCTCTCCCGCCTCCCTACCCGGTACGAAAAGGTCACAATGTCCGGTTGATTTTTTGCTTTCCAGGCAATATCAAGTTCATAAGGCGGCATGGGTAAATATTTATGTTGATCAGATAAATATTGATGATCTATTTCCGCCTCGCTGCGTGGAAAAAATAAAAGAGATGAGTCTACAAGAAGATTTAGAGCAATTGACCCAACTCTTTTTTATCCGGCAGCAACAGAAAATAGAAAAAATTGTCCGTAACGCGCTTCGTTATTTGGATAACACGCGTTATTTAGAGAGAAGTGCATTGGCCAAATTAATGGCTGAAACCTGGCAAATTTATTTGGATGGCTCAAGCCTGCAACAAATTCTAACCCAGGCTATTGAGTCGGTAAAACTTTTTGCCGACCAGGCCACTTGGTCGCGGTGGCAGTTACGCCATGATATTTTGACGCTGACCTACTACGAAAAAATGAACCCCTCAAATATTGCCTTGAGATTATCAATCAGTGAACGCCAATACTATCGTGAATTGAGAGTGGCGATTCACACTGTGGCGCAATACCTGGTTGACCTACACTAACAAAGCCGGCAGTTTTTTGGCAGAAAATCTATTGCCGCTGAAGTTAAACTATGTTAGGTTATGCATATTTGTGAATTTCTTGGCGAATATTATTTGGTGGTGTTGGTTAATGCAACAAAGCAGGGGGACTATTTGTGGATAAGATTTTGACGGTGCAAGAAGTCGCAGACTACTTAAAAGTAAGCCGGACTACGGTGTGGCGCTGGTGTAATCAGGGAAAACTACCGGCGTTTAAGGTTGGACGGGGATGGCGTATCCACCGATCAAGGGTGGAGGAGTTGATTGGAGAGGAAATTGGCGAAGAGGATGGTAAAGAGAGTGAAAACGAAAGGTTCCAGGCGGCTAAACCGGAATCACAGCAGCCTGTTGCCGATATCAAACTTAAAGATAGTTGCTAACCATTATTTGGCGGGGTATTGAATTAAAATATGGATGGTCTAACCTTTTTAGTCATTATTTTGGTCGTTGTTGTGGTGGTTGTTTTTTTTATTGTAAAGTCTCCCCCTGGCAAACAACCTGTGGTCACATCTTTTCCCGGAAAACAGTCTGGAGCCACATCTTTTCCTGCAAATCATTTAGTGGAATTAAGTGGTCTTAAGGGAGAATATCAGGGACGACGAATTTCCATTAATCCTGCCCAGGCTCAACAAAAACCGTTGTCCATTGGCCGGGGCCAGGAAAATAATTTAACAATACACAACGATCTGGTTTCAAGAAACCATGCTCAGATTACGTTAGATCATACCAACCGTTGGGTTCTGTATGACCGGGGGAGTGTCAACGGCACCTGGGTTAATGGAGAACGGGTTGCCCAACATTATCTAAAGTCGGGGGATCAAATTCAGATCGGGCCGACCATTTTTGCTTTTCAAGATAACCGCAGCGTGGTTACGCCAGCCCCTTCCCCACCGCCTCAGACCCTCTCACAACCGGTATCTGCGCCTTCTGATTCTAAAGATATTAATCTACAAAATTATCAAAGGTTGCAAAACTTGGGCGGCGGTGGGGCGGCCCAAGTAGTCAAAGCGCAAGACCAAAAGGGAGAGACAGTGGCCATTAAATTTCTGGTTCGGCCTGATCCATATTTACGCCAAAAGTTTCAGGGGGAAATCAGATACGGACAAACCCTACGCCATCCCCATATTGCCCGGATTTATGGCGGCGGCGTTACCCCTGACAACAAACTTTATCTGATTATGGAATATGTGGATGGCCCTACCCTGCGCGCGCGGATGGCTCAAGGCCGGTTGCCCTTTGATAAAGTGGTATCCATTGTGGGTCAAACTTGTGAGGCCCTGCAATACGCCCACAAATTGGGTATTTATCACCGGGATATTAAGCCAGAAAATATTATGCTCAATACCCAAGGCCAGGTGAAATTGATTGACTTTGGTATTGCCCGCATCACGTCTCAAACTACCCACACCGCCGACGGCATGATTGTGGGCACGCCTTTGTATTTATCTTATGAACAGGCCAAAGGCCATCAGGTTGACGGGCGGAGCGATATTTACTCGTTAGGCGTAGTGCTGTATGAATTGTTGACCGGCTATGTGCCATTTTTTAGCCAAGATACTTTGCAGATAGTTCATTATCACGTTACCCAGGCGCCCACCCCGCCCGGCAAACTCAATGCTCAGATCCCGGCTCATTTAGAAAAAGCCACCCTGCGTTGCCTGGAGAAAGACAAAAATCGTCGTTTCCAGACCGCGCTGGAATTGGCCGGGGCGATTGGCTATACCCCTCAAGTGACCAGCCACATTGATGACAGCCTTTTTTGGAAACCAACACAGCAAGCCCAATTGGTGGTTCTCCACAACGGCCGAACTATTCGGCTTAATACCACAATCGTTGAACTACACCGTCGCGATATTGAGCCAAACGACCATCTCATTTCACGCACGCATGCTCAGGTTGAAAATCATGAAGGTCGTTACTGGCTGAAAGATATATCTGTTAACGGCACGTTTTTGAACGGGGTCAGAATTGACCAGATGGCTATTTTACAACATGGCGACCAGATTCAAATTGGCAATGCCTTATTGCGGTTTGAAGTTAAATAATAATTAACCCAGGAGATAATGATTATGGAAAACTTGATTGAGCTTTGGTATCTAAACAGTGTGGCGATCATTGTACCGGTAATTGCCCTGGCCGTGGCCGGATATATTTGGTACGACGCCAATCAAAAAGCCGTGCCGGCCACCAACTGGCTGATTGTCGGCGTGGTCAGCCTGGCCGCAACTCTGCCGGCGGCCTGGACTGCGCTGAATATGGATCAGGTTGAGAAAGAACTTTTACAGGCCTATCTGGATCAGGTGAGAACCTCCCAACAGCTTATTGGCGAAGATGTCACCAGAGTGCTTGAAGCCCTGGCCCAACAGATGGGGCTGACCCAAACAACCAATATCAATTATGACAATCTGGAAATGTTTATTTATTTAAGCATTGCCGGTTTTGTGGGCAGCGTCATTGCCGGAGCCGGATATTATCGTAGCGCGTCGGCTTCTTTTGTGGTTTCTCCGCCGCCCACAGACTATCCGCAAACATATCAAATGCCGCCAACATATCCCCAACAGCCCCCCCCGCCGGTAACGCCTCCGGCGCCAACCGCTACAGTCCCGCCATCTATACCATCTGCGGCTAAAAGTGGTTCTCCCCCTTTAGAACGCACCAAACTTATGGCAGAACCGGCCCAGGTAGTGGCCTGGTTGGTCGTTCGGAGCGGGTCGCGCCAGGGGAAGAGCTATCCTATTGGCACAGGCGAATCGGTTATTGGCCGCGACGGCCGGTGCCAGGTGGTTTTGGACCACGAGTCTGTTTCTGGACAACACGCCAAAATCAGGCCGGAACATAATACCTTCTGGTTGTACGACCTGGCCAGCACTAACGGCACTTTTCTCAATAACCAGCGCATTCAACGCCAGCGGCTGGAAGATGGAGACGAAATTCGCCTGGGCGCGATGACATTTACCTTTAAAGAAGTGCGTTGATGAGATTAAGGAGAGAAACTGATGAGTCAAGATTATGAAAATCCAACCACGCAATGGCCGGGTGCGGAACCGGGCGGTTATCGGCCCACCGAACAAATGGGGCAGGCTGGTCAGCAGGCCGGTTATGGGCCGGCAGGCATGGCCGGTCCCCAGGCTAAAACAGAACTACTAGATACTACCCCGCCCACTTTTGCCTGGGTGGTGATCCGGGAAGGCATGCGAGCCGGTAAGATTTATCATCTCAATCCAGATGATACCACCATTGGCCGCGACACTGACTGTGACGTTATTCTGGATGACTCGGCTATCTCGCGCCAGCATGTCAAGATACGGGTCTTAAAAAATTCTGAAGGCGAGCAGGAATTTGTTCTCCATGACCTGGCAACCCCAAATGGCACCAAACTTAACGGGGAAGAAGTGGTTAAACACCCCCTCAAGGATGGAGACCGAATAGAAATTGGTCGGACCGTTCTTGTATTCAAAAAAGTTGATTAAGCAAAATTATTATTCATAGCGTGGTC
Organism: Anaerolineae bacterium; assembly: GCA_016931895.1. Lineage (NCBI taxonomy): Bacteria > Bacillati > Chloroflexota > Anaerolineae > Anaerolineae bacterium. Next base: position 28,181 of record JAFGDY010000289.1, on the reverse strand, counting down.
ACAAATTAAAACCGCGCGACTCAGTGATTCAGCGAAGGTTAGGATGACCGGTAAAAATTCACCGTTTTCTAAAGGAGTAATTGGACTATGGAAAAAATAATTGAACTCTGGTATCTCAACTACGTGGCCCTGGTTGTGCCGGCCATTGTGTTGATTGTAACGGGTTATATCTGGTATGCGGCCCGCCAACAGAATATTCAAGCCAGCCTCTGGTTGGCCATAGGTTTGGTGAGCCTGGCCTTGACCCTGCCGGCCGCCTGGACCACTTTGCATTTTCAAGAAGAAGATAAGCAACTCTTGCAAAGTTATCTGGAAGGACGGGCCGAGTTTTCTGAACAATTTGGTGAAAACATAACCCAGGCCTTTGAGACCATTGCCGCGCAGTTAGGCTTAACCGAAGAGATAGGCGTTGACTATCAAAATCTGGAGTGGTTTTTGTATTTGAGCCTGGCCGGTTTGGTGGGCAGCATTATTAGCGTTATTGGCTATTTTCAAAGCGCCCGTCAAGCGGTGTCGGTTGCTTCGCCCGCGCCGTTTTATGGCGGGATGGAGCCAACTATGGGCGCGTATCCTCCCACTCAACCCCAGGTAGACTTTTCCCCACCTACCCCCCAGGTTCCTGGTTCGTTTCCGGTTGACCCCACGGCCCAAATGTCCCACCCGGTTACAGAACAAATTGGTATGGGCGGCGGGGGAATGGCGGGACCTGGCCTGGTGGGGCAGGTAGGAAGCGCGCCTCCCAAAACAGAACTACTCAACGCTGTCCCCACTACGGTGAACGCCTGGTTTGTGGTGAAAGAAGGCTCCCGCGCCGGTAAATTGTACCATCTCAGCCCTGAAGCAACCACCATTGGCCGGGACCCAAGTAACTGCGATATTGTTTTAGACGACACGGCCATTTCGCGCCAACACGTTAAAATCCGCCAAAGTAAAGGCCAAGATAACCAAGATGTATTTACCCTGTTTGACCTGGCTACGGCCAATGGCACCAAAGTAAATGGAGCAGATGTTTCCAAACAAGTGCTGCAAGATAACGACGAAGTAAGTTTAGGCCGAACCGTGCTGGTCTTTAAACAAATGAAATAAGGAGCAGACAATGGTCGCAAAAACAAAAATTATGGGCCAGCCTCCACTGCCCGAAGCATTCCTGGTGATACGGAGCGGCGTTCGTTCTCCCAAGAAACCCCAACGCATTGGTCATACCACCTATCGCATTGGCCGCGACACCGCCACGAATGACCTTATCCTGGATGATGAACATGTGTCGGCGGAACATGCGGTGATTAAATATGAAAATAATCGTTTTGTCTTATACGACCTGGCCAGCCGAAACCGCACCTATCTAAACGACAAATCGATTGAAAAACAAGCCTTGCTGGATGGAGATGTTATTCAACTGGGTAAGGTAAAACTGGTGTTTAAGGAGGTCAAAGATTGAGGTGAGAGACTTAAATCCGGCCATTTATGGTGAAAATATTGTAGTTTTACAATGGTATAGTTGGATTGCCTTTGTGACCCTGGGCGTGGCCTTGCTGGGCGCTTTCTGGATTTTTTACGACTCCCAACGCAAAGGCACCGAACCACTTATCTGGAAGGTTTTGATTGTGGTGTCTATTGTCTTCCTGGTGCCTTCGGTAGCGGTGGCCATAGACGAGCGTATTGCCCAAAATGTTATCCACGCGGTGCCGTTATTGGCTTACCTGGGTATCGGCGCGGCGGTGGCCGGGCTAATTTCAATTTTGGGATACCTGGCCAAAATTTTTTATAACGCCGAGGTATATGCAGGCGAAATGGGCATGCCGCCGTATCCGGCATCTCCGCTGCCAACCTTTGAACCGCCCACCGGGCAATCTCCTGCGCCTCCCTGGGCAGGAGGAGCCACCGCAACTGACCCTGGGCAAATCCCGCCTGTGGCCCCCTTACCCACCGAAAATATAGGCGGCAGCATGGCCGGTGTCTCTTTTCTCGGCGGGCCGGCCCCGGGCGTGCCCGGCCCGGCCAAAACCGAATTGCTCCATCAGATGCCGGAAGAAATGGCCTTTCTGGTTATTCGCTCCGGGCCGCGGGCCGGCAAAGAGTATAGATTGGCTGAAGTGACCACCCTGGGCCGGGATGCCCAACAATGCGACATTGTGCTGGACGACACCTCGGCCTCCGGCCAGCACGCCCGAGTGAAACTGGAAAAGGGGCGCTTTGTTTTGCACGACCTGGCCAGCACCAACGGCACCAAAGTGAATAACAGTGAAATAGACCGTCATATTTTGGAAGATGGCGACCAGATAAATATTGGCCGCACCACCCTATCTTTTATGCAAGTTAAAAGCGGCAAATTGTAATGGGCTTTCAAATTGGCCATCTCACCGACCGGGGTCGGGTCAGGGAACTTAATGAAGATAGTTACCTGATTTTAACCCAACCTAATTTACCGCCAAATGTAACCCTGTTATTGGCCGTGGCCGATGGCATGGGCGGTCATCAGGCCGGTGATATGGCCAGTGGATATACCATTGCCAGTTTGGACCAATTCTTTTCCACCGGCCAATTTCAGCAGTTGGTTGATTATAGCCCCGGCCGCGCCGATTATTATGCGGCGGTTTTAAAAGACGTCATTGAAGCCGTCAACGACCGCCTGCTAGACCTGTCAACCCAACTGGGAGTAACCCAGATGGGCACAACGGCCACGGTGGCTTTGCTCTCCGGTCAGCAGCTCTTTATTGGCCATGTGGGAGATAGCCGGGCCTATTTGCTGCGAAACGGGCTGTTACAACAAATCACTCAGGACCACTCCTGGGTGGCCGACCAGGTAGCCAGCGGGGCCATGACGGCCAGCGAAGCCTACTATCATCCCAAAAAGAATTTGCTACTGCGGGCGCTGGGCAACAACGTTGTGGTGCGGGTAGACCGGATGATCCAAGACGTGTACCCTGGCGATACGCTTATTTTATGCAGCGACGGCTTGACCAATAAAGTCAATCCTTTGGAAATGACCCAAATAGTAACCGGCCAGCCCGACCCTAAAACCGCCTGCCGGCAACTGGTGCAATTAGCCAACAGCCGGGGCGGCGAGGATAACATTACCGTGCTCATTGCTCGCCTAGACAGCCGGAACGCCCCCAGTTTACCCGGCGGCCGGGTCTTTGGCCCTCACCGGCAGGCCAGCGAGGCGGAGAAAAACTTGGCCAATACGGATAGACTGATTCGGCCGGCTACCACAGCCGCCCCGGCCAAAACTATTCAACTTTCTGCTCAAAAATCCCCCAAATTTTCGAGAATCTCAACCGCGATCCTCGCTTTGGTGATTTTGATTTTTTTGCAATTGAGTATCACCGCCGTTGTCTTCGTCATCAGTTCGAAATTGACGTGGAGTACCTTTGTTGGGGGAAGCGCAGGATTGGGCTTTATCATTGGCCTTCTTTTTAGCTATTGGTTATTTGCCACTCATCAGAGTTAAATCATCATCATCTTCAACAGCAGAGGTTTTATCATGGATACCAAAAAACGCAGTCAACTTATCACCTTCTTAACCCTGGGATTGCTCTTATTATTTACTGTCACCGCCTCGTCTCAAGAAGGGGTCAACCTCGCCTTTAATGAGTTTGATTACAACGCCTTCCCTGAATTAAAAACAACTGTCACCGTTATCAACAATAGCGGTATTCCCTACCGGCAGCTACAGCCGGGCGACTTTCAGGCCGCCGAGGATGGCAAGCGGGTGGAAATCAAGACCGTGACCGAAAAAGTCAATCCCGATGTAAAAATATCGGTGGTATTGGCCATTGACGGCAGCGGCAGCATGGGCGCCGGTAACTTTAAACCCTGGCGTCAGGCTAAAGAGTCGGCCATTACTTTTTTACGGGCGCTTGGCCCGGCCGATGAAGCGGCCCTGGTTGTTTTTGGCGACGCCGTGAACACCAATGAACCCATTTTGGAAAACATTGACCCGGTGCGGGAGGCCAATTTTACAGCCGACAAACAGAGTTTGATCGCCAAAGTCGAAAACCTGCCCGACCCCGTGCCCGGCGAAACCACCACCCCTTTATATGATGGGGCCTATAAATCGGTGCGCCTGGCCGCCGAAAAAAAAGGGGGCAGCGGCAAACGGGCGGTTATCCTGTTTACCGATGGCAAAGAGGGCCGCGAGGATGGCACGCCGGTAAGCAAATTGAGCCAGGAAGCGGCCATTTCCGAAGCCCAAAATAAGCATATTCCCGTGTTTAGTATTCGCCTGGGCGCTTTACCCGATACCGAATACCTGCGGCGTTTGGCCGTGCTGACCGGCGGCAGCTATTTTGAGGCCGCCGAGGCCGCCGCTTTGGCCGGAGTTTACCAAGAAATTTCTGACCAGCTCAAAACCCAATATGACCTGACTTTTGCCTCAAATCTTCGCTGCGACAACAAAGACCACGGCCTGGAAATAAAGGTAAAAACCATAGACGGCGAAACCGTAAATACCGAAACCTTTACCGCCCTGTGCCCGGTAAAACCCGGCATCCAACTTTTTTATGAGAAACCCTCAGAGGTGGTTGGCGGCAAGCCCACCATGGAACCATTGCCAGATAACTTTGAAGTGCCTCAAAGTGACGAGTATAAACTTTTTAATATTGTGCCGGTTATTTCGGCCCGTTATCCCATTGAGCGCGTGGAGTATTTTATAGATGACGCCGCCGAACCATTTATCGTAACCAATGCCCCTTTCAGTTATTTGTGGGACACCGCCACGGTTACGCCTGGCGGCCACCGGATTCGGGTAGTAGCCTACGACGACCAATCGCCGTCTAACCAGGGCGAAAAAGCGGTGACGATGCGCGCCGGCTGGCTGGTGACGGATGAATCACTGCTGCCGGTCTGGGCCTGGGTGGTCATCATCATCCTGCTCATTATCCTGGTGGTGGCTACTGCCCTCATTTTACGCGCCCGACGCACCGAACCCGAAGTGGTCGCGGTAGGAGTAGATTATGCCGACGCTCCCACGCAACAGCCCCCGGCACCAATAGGACCGGGACCTTTTGATTTTCCCCCAGCCGGGCCAACCGCGCCCCCCTCTGCCTCGGGCGTGCCGCTGATCGTAACCGGGGAGGCTCCCGGTGTGGCGCCGCCTGGCCGGCCCGGAGTGGGCATGCCCATCCCGCCGACCCAGGCCATTGGTGAGGCTACCGGTGCCGTTGCTTTTTTGGTGATGGAACAGGGCAACCGGCCCGGCCAGCAATATCCCCTGGGCGAGCAAAACACCATTGGCCGCGACGGCGGCCAATGCGACCTGGTGATTGACGACGGCTCGGTCAGCCGCCGCCACGCCCGCATTAAACAGCAGAGCCGGGGCGTTTTTTATATTTACGACCTGGCCGCCACCAACCCCATCCGCGTTAACGGGCAAGAAACCTCCGGGATGAGATTGGAGGACGGCGATAAGATTGAGTTAGGCCGGGTGCGGTTGGTGTTTAAACAAGTTAAATAAAAGGGTGAGTATTTTGGACGTTTCAAACATCATCCTTGTATTCATCATCCTGGCAATGGTTGTTGTCATCCTGGCGCTGCTTATTAGCGACCGGGTACGGGCGCACATCAATATCTTTGGCAAAAACAAATTTTCCATTGAAGCCAACCGGCAAGGGCGCAACCAGGCCAATCCCCGGCCTAAACCCAAGCGGAGCGGCCAGAAGATGCCCACCATCTGGTTTGAAGCGGCGCATAGCCAATGGCGAAGTCATAACCTGAGTGGGTATCAGGAAGTTTACCTGGGCGCCGGTCCGCAAAATACAGTGCGCTTGCGGGCGGACTCCGGCGCAGACATGGTTCAGGCCCGGGTATACTGGAACGGCCATCGTTATAAAATCTGCAATCTATCGCGCCGGGTGCCAACGATAGTTAACGGCAAAGCTATTAGAGAACAAAATTTGGGGAATGGTAACAGAATTCAGGTTGGCAGCACCATCCTTATTTTCAGAGCTGCTAATAAATCTTAAGAGGTAATATGTTTGAAGAAGGCCAAATCATCGCCAATCGTTACAAGATTTTGAATGAACTGGGGCGGGGCGGCATGGGGGCTGTTTATCGGGTGCAGGATACGCAGTTGAACCGGGTGGCCGCGTTAAAAGTGCTGGCCCCTCACCTGGCCTGGGACCAAAAATTTGTGCAGCGGTTTAGCAGGGAAGCGCAGTTGGCCGCCAGCCTCCAACATCCCAACATCATTACTATTTTTGATGTGAATCAGGAGGATGACCGGCACTATATTGCCATGGAATTTGTGGGCGGGCGCACCCTGGACAAAGTGACACAAACTCAGGGTTTGCCCGCCTTGCCCCAAATTTCTGTCTGGCTCAATCAAATTGCCGCGGCCCTGGACCACGCCCACGCTCACCGCATGGTTCACCGTGATGTGAAACCGGCCAATATTATTTTGCGCAACGACGGCCGGATTGTTTTAACCGACTTTGGCATTGCCTGGCATCGTGATTCTACCCGCATCACCACCGAACAGGGCAGCGTGGGCACGCCTTTTTACGCCTCGCCTGAACAGATCAAAGGGCAAGAACCCACCGTTCAATCAGATATTTATTCCCTGGGCGTTGTTATTTATGAATTGCTGGCCGGACAACCACCCTTTGTGGGGGACACAATGGCCGTGTTGTACGCTCACGTGCATGAACCGCTGCCTTCTATTCGCGCCGCCCGGCCAGATGTGCCCAAAGCGGTGGAGAAGGTGTTGGCCCAGGCTTTGGCCAAAGACCCCGCCACACGTTTTGCTTCGGCCGGCGCTCTGGCCCGGGCCTTTGCCGCCGCTTGTGGCGTTTCAGGTGAAGTCGGGCAATATACCCCTCCGCCCATTTCTGCACAGGGAACCGTGCCGGATGAACCGCCCACAACGGTTTGGGATAGTTCTGTACTCGGCCCTTATCCGGCCCCCAACAAGAAACGGCGCAAAAGTAACCTGCTCGTTGTGGCCGCCGCTTTGCTGGCTGTAGCGTGCGTGGCCGGAATGGTGACAACGGTCGTATTACTGGGTAGGGATAAAGAACCGGAAACAGGCACGGCAACAGCTATAGCGGGCGAGGGGCAAATGAAGATTTCCTTAGAGGTCAAAAAGACAACTATCCCTGCCGCTACTCCAACCACTCCTGTTGTTACGGTAGCCAAGCCTATTTCTAAAATAACCTCTACCGAGAGTTCAGAGGGGGGGAAAGAATTACCCCGTCCAGGTGACGCTACTCCAACCGGAGAAATGGCGGCAGGTATTGCCGGTGAAAAATGGCAACCTTTAACCTCTAATTTAAATTTGCCCGGCGACACGCGGCAAGAGCACCTCACCCTTGCCGCCGACTCTTCCGGCCGGTTGGCCGTGGGCTGGCTGCAGCCGGAAACCGGCCTGCTAGTGACCGCCAGCGAAGACCGGGGCCAAAACTGGACGGCGGCGCGGCGCATACCCATAACAACCAACCGGCCTGATGAAGCGATCTTAACCCCACTGGCCGATAATTGGTTAGTTTATGATGAACAGGGCCGCCTGTTTGCTGTTTGGGTTGAAAAATCGGGGGGTACTACAAAAGTATTCAGCAGTTTAAGCCCCAATAACGGCGGCTCCTGGAAAGCGCCGGTAGTGGTCAACGACGAATCCCGGCCGGCTGATCGCTATGGAGCTAACCTCATTTCCCTGGGGTCGGAGCGGTTGGGCGCGGCGTGGGTTGAAACCAAGGGCGCTTCTTTTGACCTTTACTTTGCTGCAAGTCAAAAAGATAGTGAAACCTGGAGCAGCAATGAAAAACTGGCCGGTTCCGGCAGCCCCATCATTCCCGGCAATGTTGTTCGATTTGAAGACTCGCTTTGCCTGGCCTGGGTGGAGCAGAACGAGGACAGAGACCAACTTTATATGATCACCTCCCGCGATTTGGGCCAAACCTGGAGCGCGCCTCAAAAAATTATTACTGAAACAGGGACAACGTATAGCCCGCCTTACTTAACCGCGCTGGCCGAGGATAAATTTTTGATGATTGTATCCTCGCAAGCAGGCCAGGGAGAAGATGACCAACAATCGGGTGTTTTGGCCGCCCTACTGGAAACCGGCGCCGGATCTCATCCCGAATTGAATTGGCTCAGTGATGACAATGGCAAACAGGCCGGCCGGTGGGAGGATGTGAGTTTGGTCAGGGGAGACAACAACGTTTTTTACGCCACCTGGCTGGACGATAGGGACGGCGAACTGAAAGCCTATTTATCACGCAGTATCAACGGCCAACAGTGGTCTCCCAATATTCCCCTAACAATCAGCCGTAACCGGCTCGTGACCGATCTGTGGTTAGCGGCCGGGCCTGAGGGGGCTATTTTTGCCGCAGGCCATATCGTTACAGGCGACGAACAGAAAACGGCGCAACCGTTTTTGGCCCAAAGCAGTCCAAACCCTGAGTTGGAGCTGGCCAACCTGCCCACGGCCACGCCGCTGCCCACTAAAACGTCCCCTCCGCCCTCGTCGGTTAACAGCGATGGCGGAACTTACCTGCTGACCTATTCCAAATGGGACGGCCAGTTTCACAATGCCTATATTGCCGATACAAACGGCAAAAATGAACGGTTAATTATGCACCGGGTGGCCGGGCCTTCCTGGTCGCCTGACGGGAAGCGCCTCTTTTTCTTTGGAGAGCAGGGCGTAAACCAACAAATCACTATAGACGGGCGGGTGGATTGTGAGTTTGGCACCATTAGCGGGGGCATTGTGGCTATTGATGTGCCGCCTACAGGCGATATTTGCGCCGTATATTACGGCGTCTGGTCTTGCGAGCGAAAGCAGGTGGACGTGCATTTGCCACCCGGTGATGTATGCGAACAGGCCGGATATAGAGTATTTCAAAATCTTGACTGGAAAGAAGGCAGCGCGCGTTGGGCCAATGTGTCGCCGGATGGGCAAGCAGTGGCCTACGACGCCCGGCCGGGCGGGGATTACCGTATTTATTTTAGAAGCTTGGCCGATAATCCGCTGTATCGTTTTGAACTGGTGGGGGAGCAAGGCGATTGGTCGCCCGATGGGGAGCGTTTGGTCTATCGTTCTGGACGAGACAACAAGCAGGGTTTGTGGATTTCTAACCGGGATGATTCAGGCCATATCAATCTTACCTTGCACGGCACCGATTCATTTCCGGCCTGGTCGCCAGATGGCCGCGCCATTGCCTTTAGCCGCGAGGTGGATGGCAATATGGATATTTACACCATCAATGTAGATGGTTCCAATTTGCAACGTTTGACCGACGCGCCCGGCCCTGATACCTTGCCCACGTATACGCCCGGCGGCGGCATTATCTTTCGCAGCGCCCGTTCCGGCAGTTGGGGTATCTGGAAAATGAACGGTGCCGGCGCCGGTCAAACGGAGATCATTGCCAATGCGGGCATTCATCCCCAAGAGTGGGCCAAAAGCCGAATGGACGTGCAGTAGGTCATTCCTCATCAGGGGCTTATTTCTGGGAGATACTCAGGTTAAGAAAGGGAAAATTAGCTATGAGTCAGGCATCGCTTCATTACAATAACCGGTCAATTGCCTTAAATAACCAGCAAATAACCATTGGGCGTCACCCTCAAAATAGCCTTTACCTGGAAGACCCCAACGTATCGCGGCAGCATGCCGTACTGGTTCATCAAAACGGCCGATGGATAGTGTATGACCAGGGCAGCTCGCACGGCACTTATGTAAACGGGCAACGCCTGCTTAAGCCTCATGCCCTAAAATCCGGTGACCGGATTCAGATTGGGGCCACGGTATTGGTTTTTCAGGGGCAGGCTCAGGCCCAGCCCTGGCAGCAGCCCACCAGTTTTGGCGCGCCCCCGCTTCACCGGGCCAACAAGTTTGATTTACAACATTTTTGGCAAAGTTTAACCCAAAACCGAAAGTTTTCGGTTTCCGGCACGCTGTTGGTTTTGTTTTGCTTTTTTCTGCCCTGGACGCGTTTATCGTGCGCCGGTCAAACTCGAGACTTTAGCGGTTATCAAATGGCCGCCGGCCTGGAAGGGCAAAGTGGCATTACTTACCTCTGGTTGGCGCCTATAGCGGCCATAACCGTTTTAGTGTTGATTTACTTGCGGTACAGCGGCCGCCGGCAGGGACCGCAGGCTTCCGCCCGGTGGGAGTTAGGCGCATCCGGCGTGGGGCTGCTGGCGACCCTCTGGCTGGTTATTAGCCCTCCCGGTGTTTACCATCAGGCCAAACAAATAGGGCTGGAGATCAGTTTATTGTTGGGATATTGGGGCACGCTGGCGGGATTTCTGTTAGCTGTGTGGGGCAGTTATAAGAATTATAAAGAAAAGGGTTGATGGATTGCGTTTTTTAGGGCGCTAAACAGAACACCGAGCATACTTTGGGCAATATTAGGCAGAGCACAGCTATCTACCTATAAAAAATCTACCTTTTAGAGAGAAAAACCATGACAGATTTTATTGGTCAAACCATTGGACAATACAAAATCACCGGCAAAATTGGCGAAGGGGGCATGGCCGTGGTGTATCGGGCTTATCAAGAGGTGTTAGACCGGGACATTGCCCTTAAGGTACTGCCGCCGGAACTAACGGCTCGTAACGCCACCTTTGTTCAAAGATTTCTACAAGAAGCCCGCGCCGCCGCCAAAATGGACCACCCCAACATTGTGGCTATTTACGAGGTAGGGCAGCTGGATAATGTCTACTATATCGCCATGCCGTACGTCAAGGGAACTTCGCTGGCCAATCTGGTGGCACAGGGAGAAGTGCCGCCGGCCCGGTTGGTTAAAATTATCAACCAGATTGCTGAAGCGTTAGATTATGCTCATCGCCGGGGCATCATTCACCGGGATGTTAAACCGGCCAATATCCTCATAGCGGAACATGACCGCGCGCTTTTAGCCGATTTTGGCATTGCCAAGGCGGCGGAGCAGGGAACGGGACTGACCCGAACGGGCATGATGGTGGGTACGCCGGCCTACATGGCCCCGGAGCAAGCCAAAGGGCAAACGGTGGTGCCGCAAACAGACCAGTATGCGTTAGGCATTGTTACCTATGAAGGATTGACCGGCAAACCTCCTTTCTCTTCTGAGGATAGTTCTTATTCAACCTTGTATAAACATGTCCATGAACCAATAGACCTGACCGTTCTGCCTGCGCCGTACCAATCTGTTTTGCAGCGCGCTCTGGCCAAAGAACCGGGTCACCGTTTTAGCACAGTGAGCCAATTTGGCCAGGCCCTGCAACATGCGGCGCAAGGACAGGTGATTGCCTATCCTACACCGGCCACGCCCCTGCCCGGCGTTAAGTCCACACCGTTGCCGTACGGGGGCACACCTTTACCGTTTTCGCCCCCGGCCAAAAAGAAGTTCCCGGCCTGGATTTGGGGCGGCGGAATAGCGATGGTGGTGGTAACATTAATTTTGCTGTTGTCGTTTTTCAGCAACAAATCTCCGGCGCAGGCCACAGATATTCAAAACGCCACGACTATGGCGTTAGCGGTTCAGGCTACTAAAACGGCGCAACTGGCTTTGGTAGAAACAGGAACGGTTCAGGCCGCTACTCAGGCGGCGCAGGCGGCTACAGAAGCGGTCCGGGCCGCCACCGAATCGGCCCGGGATGCTGAAATGGCTACCCAAAACGCCATGCTGGCCACCCTGGCCAATCAAAATCAAAACACGCCGGTTATTCAGGTGGTTACGGCTACGGCCACCGATACCCCCGTTCCCACCGATACACCCACCGCTGCGCCTACGCTTGCGCCTACCTTGCCCTCACCAACCATAAACATGGCCTCTGGCCCGTCATCGTCTCTCCTGCAAGATTTTGAAAGTGAAAACACATGGCGGAGGGGGGATCAGCCCAACGGCGAATTCCATCGCTCCTCTGTTCAAAAATATAACGGTCATTACGCCGGCCAGCTTATGTACAGATTCCCTGGCCAGGATAATGATTTTGTGGTGTTCCAGCAATCGCACGCCCTGCCCGGGCAGCCAAATGCCATTTCAGCCTGGGTTTATGGCGATGGTTCTGGTCACTATCTTAATGTATGGGTTAAAGATGCTAAAGGCCAGGTCTGGCAAGCGCCCCTGGGTCAAATTGAGCACACCGGCTGGCAAAAAATGACCGCCTGGTTAGACCCAAAGGGGGAATGGCCCCATACCGCTATTAGCGGCCCCGACAACGGCGCTATAGATTATCCCCTTAGTTTCAACGCCCTGGTGTTGGACGATATTCCCGACAGTTTTCAGGGTCAAGGAGCCATCTATATTGATGACGTATCAGGCGAAACCAAAACCGCTGCGGATGTAGCCGAAGCAATACCCCAGGAGGCCATTACCGCCACAATAACAACACCGACCAAACAACCCCCCGGCGCCCCTGCCGGACGAATTGCCTTTCCGGTTGACGACGGGGTGGGGCACTTTGATATTTGGGTGGCTGAATTGCCCAACGGCAAACCGTTTATGGCCCTGCAAAGAGCGCGACAGCCCAGTTTTTTCAAGGGTGATGGCCGCCTTTTGGCCAATGGTCAAGATAGCGTTAGCGGCCAAAATAATATTGTTATGGCCGGCCGCTACTTTGACCAGATTGACCTGGTCAGCGACTCTCCAACGGACGAACATCCTTACTGGGACCCGGATGGCACTCGATTTGTTTACGGCAATCCCAATTTGGTGCCGGGACGAGCCGGGAACTCGTTTCTGTTTGTGCAATGTTCAACCAAACGCCCGCAGTATGAAAACGCCGAGGAATGTAAAAACATTTCTACCTACGGCATTATAACGGGGCCGGACCACGAATTGGTGGCTCAGTCGCCGGTTTGGACCACGGACGGCAAACAAAACCTTGCTTTCCGCCGAATGGGTTCAAGTCAAGATGGCATCTACCTGATTGGTTCCTGGGCCACCCCCCGAGATGGCGGCGGTTTAAAACCGCGCTTGTTATTAGCCTCGCCGGATGCTTTACCCAGCGACACCCTGGGCGAAAACCTTTATTTTTCCGCCGGCAGCATAGACGGAAATTGGGAGGCTTACGCCGTCAGTCTTGAAGGCGGTGCTCCCCTTAACCTTTCAAACAGCCCGTCATCTAACGATGGTTTGCCCACCGTATCACCGGATGGCCAGTGGGTGGCTTTTGTCTCCGACCGGGATGGGGTGTGGGGCATTTGGCTTGTTCCTGCCGTTGGCGGCAAACCCCAAAAACTATTTGATTTCCCAAGCGCCAACCCATGGGGGTCTTCCGGTGATCGCAGTTGGACCACCGAAAGGATTTCTTGGGGGCCGTAAGTTTATTCCTTATCAAGAGGTTGAGCATGGATCTCATTGGACAAACAATTGGGCAATATAAAATCACCGGCCAAATTGGCAAAGGCGGCATGGCGGCGGTTTACCGGGCCTACCAACCGTCGCTGGATCGCCAGATTGCCCTGAAGGTGCTGCTGCCGCAGCTAACGGCCGACGCCACCTTCATTGAGCGGTTTTTACAGGAAGCGCGCGCTGCCGCCAAAATGAATCACGCCAATATTGTGCATGTTTATGATGTGGCTGAGGTCAATGGCCTTTACTATATTGCTATGGCCTATATCGAAGGAGCATCGCTGGCCGATATATTGCAACAAGGAGCTATGCCCCCGGTACGGGCGGCCCATATCATTAATCAGATTGCCGGGGCCTTGGACTATGCCCATGGGCGGGGCATCATTCACCGCGACATTAAGCCGGGCAACATTCTGGTGGCCGCAGGTGATCAGGCCTGGCTGACCGATTTTGGCATTGCCAAAGCCGCCCAACAGAGCAGCGGGCTGACCCGCGCCGGCACAATGGTAGGCACGCCGGCCTACATGGCTCCAGAACAAGCCAAAGGACAGCCGGTAACGCCCCAAACCGACCAATATGCCCTGGCCGTTGTAGCCTATGAAGCCCTGACCGGCCATCCGCCTTTCCAGGCCGATACTTCCCAGGCCATCCTTTATCAACATGTGCACCAGCCGCCTGATCTTTCCATGCTTCCTTTGCCTTATCAGTCAGTCTTGCAGCGCGCTTTGGCCAAAAAATCCGGGCAGCGTTTTACTTCTGTCAGCGAATTTGGCCGGTCGCTGCAAAACGCGCTCAAGGGTCAGTTCGTTTCTGCAACACCCTACTCCAAGCCACAAACCAAAGTCAATCAATCCTTTTGGTTGTGGGTTGGCGGAGCGATTATCATTGGTCTCATTCTCTTGGTGGTCTTTATGGCCGGCTCAAAATCCGCGCCTGAAATCAGCCGTGTCGCCAGCCCTACCCTTATTCCCAAAACTGCCACGTCTATCCCTACCTCAAAGCCTCCCTCGGCAACGCCTACCCCTACCCCTCTCCCCACAGAAACTCCAACCCTGGCCAGAGCCGACACTCCCACCCTGGCGGCTACAGCCACCGCGATTCCTCTGGATGACCTCCTGTTTCAAGACAGCCAGATAGATGCCGCCAGTTGGGTGGTTGGCCCTTTGGACCAGGGGGATTTCATTTCCTACAGCCGGGATGGCTTATACCATTTTGATTGGTTTGATTCCAATGGGGCCACCTGGGATTTACCGGATGAAACAATTTACCGGGATTTTGCCGTTGAAGCCAGGGGCGAGTTGGTGGCGGGCGACAAAGATCACTCTTATGGCCTTATTTTTAGAATGGTTGACGAACACAATTATTATACGGCCGAAATCAGTGAAGATTTTTTTAGCATTGGCAAACAAGAAGATGGCGAATGGGATTTTTTGTTAGAGTGGGAACAGTCGCCGGCTTTAATAGACGGCGGCCCCAACCATTTACAGGTAGTGGCCAGTGGAGCCAAAATTGATTTGTATGCTAACAATATGCATGTCGGTTCTGTTGTGGACGGCACATTCAAACAAGGGAAAGTGGGCATTTACGCCAGTGGGCTTAAGGGCAATCATGTGGCTTTGCATGATTTTAAGTTGTGGTCTTTGCCCGGCCAAACCGCAACGGTGAAAGTATCTACCCCCATTCCTGCTGCTACACCTATCTCTACTTCTACCCCCACTCCGAAACCGCCGCCCAAACCAACGGCTGTTTCGGCGCAAGTAGCCGAGGCTACCTTAAATAAAGGTCCCGACAGCATTTACCTTTTCGGTGAAGGGGTGGAATTCTGCTTCCGCTTGGCTATTCCGGCCCGGGCCAAAGCCATTGCGCATGAAGGGAATAGCGGCCAGGATATTGTTTTGGGTCAATGGGACTCGCTTGGCCCGGCGGGAGCGTGCGTTAGCGGCCCTATGGCCATCAGGGGCAACTGTTACATTTTATTAGAAGCCTACGGCAGCCGGGGTGAAATTACCGCCAGCGATTTAGTTAGATTTCGCGTTGACCGGTAGGTTAGATCACCTTCGGTTGAATGTTTCCAAATAAATTGGAGAAAGGTATCAGCAATGACCAATACGATGATGGGGTTTGACCCTCTGCCCACCGGCGCGGTTCTTGGCGGCCGTTATCGCCTTTTAGAAGTGATTGGCGCGGGCGGCATGAGCCGGGTTTACCGGGCCGAGGATACGCGCCTGGGGATTACGGTGGCCGTAAAAGAAAACCTGCAAGTGGGCCAGATGGGGCAGGGCGAGTCTCGCCGCCAGTTTGAAAACGAAGCTCGCTTGCTGGCTAAATTATCTCATCCCAATCTACCCAAAGTATCCGACCATTTTTTTGACGACGAAACCGGCCGGCAATACCTGGTGATGGAGTATATTGAAGGGGACGACCTGGAAACCATTGTTCGCCGTTCCGGCTTGCTCAGCGAACAGGTGGCCTTGAATTGGCTGGGCCAGGTCCTCGACGCCCTGGAGTACATGCATCGCCAAAACCCGCCCATCATCCACCGCGACATCAAACCGGCCAACATCAAAATCACCCCGCAGGGCAAAGCCGTGCTGGTTGATTTTGGGCTGGTCAAACTGGCCGGGCAGGGCACCATGACCGGGGCGCGAGCCGTGACCGCGGGGTACTCGCCGCCGGAACAGTATGGCTTTTCCACCAGCGCCCGGAGCGATATTTACGCCCTGGGGGCCACGCTATACACCCTCTTGACCGGCCTGGTGCCGCCGGAAGCGCCGGTGTTGATATCCGGGGACAGGCCCCTGATCCCGCCGCGCCAGGTGGTCTCGCAGATTTCGCCGGGAGTTGAGGCCGCCCTGCTGCGAGCCATGGCCATGAAAACCACGGAACGATGGGAAAGCGTAAGCGCCTTGCGCCAGGCCTTACAAGGCCAGACGGTTGCCCCCACTCTTTCCCAGACCTCGCCTTCCCCTCAACCGGCTGCATCGCGCCGCGATACGGATTCCCATCCAGGTGTCTCGCGTTCCTCGACCGGCCCGCGCCCCGGCTCCACCCCAAAACCGGGCGGTTTGCCAATCTGGGCCTGGGGGGCGCTGGCGGCGGTAGTGGTTTTGGCCGTGGCCATTGGTTTAACCATGGTGGAGAGAGAACATGAGCCAGAAAAACCTCAAACCGGCATCCTTTTAGCGGTCGGTTTGACCAAAACGCCAACTCCTACTCTGGCCCCAACGTCTACCCCTCGTCCTACGCCGGTACCGGATAACGCCCCCAAAAGCCAACCCAAAAATGATGGCTCATCTCAAGATAATTGGGATGCCGTAGTAAAAACATACTTTGCTTATCTCCGTGACGGGCCAGGAGATTCTGCTGAAGCAATAGAAATTTTACAAGGCGGAGACGGCTTTGATTTGTTGGCGGTTAACAAAGAGCGCACATGGGTAAAAATAACGGCCCCTGGCCGGATGGGTTGGATAGCGGTTGACAAACTGGAACTGAATATTTCTCTGGATGAACTGACAGAAGTTGAAGCTTCAACCAAGCCTACCCCAACCCTAAAACCCACCAGTACCCCTCGTCCCACCCCCACCCCTACCGCGACGATGGACGCCGACCCAACCGTGTACGATAATTTCAACAATCCCGCCCACGACGGCGGTTTTAATCAAAGTCTATGGACGTATTGGAGCGACCCGCCCAATCAAATTGAGCAAAGAGAGGGAATGTTGGTCATAACCAAAGATGGAAAAGTAGAAGGCACAAATTTGGCTTTGCATAAATATGAATATGTCCACTTACGCACTCTAACCTCAAACTCGCCTACCTTTTTTGAAGCGAAACTCATGCTGGATAACAACAAACATGCCTCGGGTAATGTCCAGTTACATTTTAACGCTGATCTGGTGGTAGGAGACGCTTGGTTTGCCGAATGTGGTATCGGCGATGAAGGCTGGGCTTATTGTTTTGATACACTCTGGCCCTGGCAAGAAGAGCATAGTTATGATGCGGAGGGAAAACAGGTAAATTATGGCGAGTGGCATACCTTCCGCATCGAGTTAGACCCAGGCTCGATGACATTCACCTACTATATTGACGGCCAAGTGGCCGGTTCGCATGTGCCGGTTGATGCCGAACAACTCAAAAATGCCAACTTTACGGTCTATGTCGGCGTTTGGAGCGACAGCACAGACGCCATTGTTGGCTACATTGACGATGTGCGGATTGGGCAAGTTGAACCATCTACCGCTGCGTCGGCAAACACACCTGCCACCCATGGCTATCTTTCGCAATTTCAGCCCCAGGCCGTACAGGTGGGTTATGAGACATTCTCTATTGGAAGATACGCCTTTGATTCCGATTCCGAGTCTGACAATGTGCATGCGGGCGACCCTATCATTGTGCATAATGTTGAATATCCGCTTGGCCTTTACGCGCATGCGCCCTCCATGCTGGTCTACAATCTGGGCGGGAACTTCTCTGAATTCCTGGCCACCATCGGCATGGTGCAATCCATTGAGTGTGGCGATGGGGCGGAGTTCATTATGCAACTGGACGGCAATGAAATCTACCACAGCCCCACCATGTTCAGTTATTCCGAACCGCAAAACATTCAGGTGAGCATAACCAATGGCCAACAATTAACCCTGATCACCGATGACGGCCCGGCCGATAACAACGGCTGCGATTGGACAATCTGGGGCGACCCGTTGGTGCGCTAACCCAAACAACTTTCACCGTTCTGGAGCTAACTATGACCGAACTCATCGGCCAAACCATTGGCCCGTACCACATTACCGGCTTTATCGGCGAAGGGGGTATGGCCGTAGTCTACCGCGCTTACGAAGAAGCGTTGGATAGAGAAGTGGCCCTAAAAATCTTGCCGGTCCAATTGACCCGGGACCGGGTGTTTGTGCAACGCTTCATGCAAGAAGCCCGCGCCTCCGGCAAAATGATGCACCCCCATATTGTTACTGTTTATAGCGTGGGCGAGTTTGACCAGGGGTACTACATTGCCATGGCCTATATTAAAGGCCACTCCCTGGCCCAAATTTTGCAAACTCAACATGCGCTGCCCCCGGCCCGCGCGGCCCACCTGATCGGCCAGATGGCCAACGCCCTGGATTATGCCCATCGCCAGGGCGTGATTCACCGTGATGTGAAACCCGGCAATATCCTGGTGGCCGAAGGCGACCACGCCTGGCTGACCGACTTTGGCATTGCCAAAGCCATGACCGAGGGCGGCCTGACCCGCACCGGCACTATGGTCGGTACGCCGGCCTACATGGCCCCTGAGCAGGCCAAAGGCCAGCCTGTGAGCGGGCAGACTGACCAGTATGCCCTGGCTGTAGTGACCTACGAAACTCTCACCGGCCATCCCCCCTTTGACGCCGATACCTCGCATGCCATTTTATACCAACACGTGCATCAAGCCCCGGATCTAAGCTGGTTGCCGTTGCCGTATCATCCCGTACTGCAGCGAGCCTTAGCCAAGACGCCGGAAGAACGGTTTACGATGGTGAGTGAGTTTGGACAGGCTTTACAATTTGCAGCCAGCGAGCAAATCACCCCGGTATCCCTTCAATCACCTGTTTCAACTACGCCGCCGCCAAGGCCTGTTGTCTCGTCTGACCAGCGTTTGCCAAAAAGGCGACTGCCTGTTTGGTTATGGGCTGGCGGCATTGCCGCCATCGTGGTCATCTTACTTCTGGTTTTGTCTGTCTTGACCGACCAAAGGAATCCTTCACTCATATCTACCTCCACACCTATCATTTCAGATGATTTCAGCATTAACGAGGGCCGATGGGGGTGGCTAGAAAATGATATAGGAGTCATTGAGATATTGGACGGTTTTTTATCTATTTATGTTGAACAGCCATATTATACAAAATCTTCTACTTATCTCTCTCCTCTACAGTTGACTGATTTTACGGTACAAGTAAAAGCAGCCCCTATCGCGGGATCGCGTGATAATAACTACGGTTTCTTTTTCCTCAACTCCAACAGGGATGTGATATATTTTGCAATTTCCAGTGAGGGTTATTTTTGTGTGCAAAAATCAGAGAATGGCACCTGGCATACTCTACAAAATTGGACAAAAAATTCAGTAATTGTTAACGAGCTGGGAAGAATAAATCTGTTGGCAGTTCAGGCTAAGGATAGTAAATTTACTTTCTATGTGAATAATCAGCCGATGATTCTTCTCGAAACCGCTGAACCTTTTATTGTTACTGAACTGGCCTTGGCTGCTGGCACAGAAGGTGAACAAGGCGGTGTAAGAGTGGTATTTGATAATCTGGTTGTATATGAAGAGTAACAGGTGTTTATGTTTGCTTGCCTCATAAAAGGAACTCAGCATGACAAATCTCATTGGTCAAACGATTGGACAATATAAAGTTACCGGCAAAATTGGCGAAGGAGGGATGGCGGTGGTTTACCGCGCCCGCCAGGAGTCGCTGGACCGCGACATTGCCCTCAAAGTGTTATTACCCCAATTAACCGCCGATGCCACCTTTGTTGAGCGTTTCTTTCAAGAAGCGCGGGCTGCTGCCAAAATGACTCACCCCAACATTGTCACCATCCACGACGTGGGCCAGGCCAATGGGGTTTATTATATCGCCATGGCCCATATTGACGGCGTTTCCTTGGCCGACATGCTGCGGCAAGGCCCGCTGCCGCCGTTTCGCGCCGCGCACATTATCGGCCAAATAGCCCACGCCCTGGATTACGCCCATAGCCAGGGCATTATCCACCGCGATGTAAAACCCGGCAATATTTTGGTGACTCGTGATGACCACGCTTTTTTAACGGATTTTGGTATTGCCAAAGCCGCCCTCGAAAGCAGCCGCCTGACCCGCACCGGCACCATGGTCGGCACGCCGGCCTACATGGCCCCGGAGCAGGCTAAAGGCCAGCCCGTGAGCGGCCAAACCGACCAGTACGCCCTGGCCGTGGTGGCTTACGAAATGCTGACCGGCCATCCTCCCTTTGACGCCGACACCTCGCACGCTATTTTATATCAGCACGTCCACCAGTCTCCAGATTTAAACTGGCTGCCGCTGCCTTACCAGGCCGTTTTGGGGCAGGCGTTGGCCAAAGAGCCGGAACAGCGGTTTCCCACCGTCGCCGACTTTGGCCGTGCTCTAGATAATACTGGTCGGGGGCAATCCGCATCGCCGTCGTCTCAAACGCCTGTTTCAACGCCCCTGCCGACCCCCACTCCCGACCGAAATGTACTCAAGAAGCGTGTGCCGGTTTGGGTTTGGGCTGGCAGCGCAGCGGCTGTATTGGTGATATTATTAATGGTGTTTACGTCTATAAGCAGTCAAAATGCCATACAGTCAGGCTATACTGCCACCGTTGAGGCGCAAGGAACCGCTACAATTCAAGTTAGGCTAACCGCCGCCCAATCTACTCTTGGGGCCCAGCGAACGGCCACTACTGAGGCAAAAAGCACTGCAATAGCCCAACAAACCCAAGACACAGTTGCCGCTCAAACTCAACAAACGGCCACTATTGAGGCCCAACATACAGCTACCGTGGAAATGCAAAACACAGTCTTGGCTCAATTTACTCTTGAATCCCAACGAATAGCTACCGCTAAAGCAGAAAGCGTCGCAACATCCCAAGCGGTTGAAACAGCCTCGGCCAGAGCTTGGGCCACTACTATGGCCGTTACGGCCGAGGCCCAATATGCCGCCACAGCCCGGGCCGCTGAAGCCACAGCTACAGCAGTTGCTGCTGTCCAGGCCGAACCGACTCCAACCCCCTTACTGCCTTTATTTGGTCCGGTAAGTGGCGAATTGGTTATGGAAGATGATGATTTAATTGAAGATTATTTCGCCGGGGTTTCTGTGCGTGATTTTTTAGTGGCAGCGATATTCTTTAATCCCTATTCAGCATCAACCAACTCTTGGAATTATGGTTTCTCATTCCGTCATCAAGGGTATGATGAGCAATTGCGTCTGATCATCTTCTCTAATAACACATGGGAGTTACGGAATGGCCCAAATAATTCTATCGCCGGCGGCTCAATTTCTAATTTGAATACTGGCGATAACGAGGCCAATGTCGTCGTTATGATTGTTAAAGATGACGGGGGTGAACTCTATATCAATGACGAGGTTGCCTACCTTGATCTATCGGCGCGAACCAATTATGGTGATATCGCTGTGGCTACAGATTTTATTAATGGTGAATTTGTTGATGGCGCTGTAGTCCGTTACCAGGATTTTACTATCTTCGGCCTCGAGTGAGTGGGTTAGGTTAAACTTGTGACCAAATCCGATAATTTATTATCCGGGTAAAAATATTGGGTTTCATATTGTTCAACTAATCTATTGCCAAAATAGGATTATCTACAGGCGTCTGGCTCATGTTTTGGATAGGCTCTAGGTGAAAAAATGAACCAACGACAAACCAACACCCCCCTCCTTATTGCCGCATTAATTATCATCGCCGTTGTGGGCGGCCTGCTTTGGTTCAGCCGGCAGGAGCGCCGGCCGGCAGTGACCGTTCCTACCGCCACGCCCGCGCCTGACCGCTCCCAACCGGGGCCGGTGCAGGAACGGGTGGTAGAGGCCATGCGTAACAATCAGCCCGAAGCCCTCCAGGGAGAAATCGGCCCCTCGTTGCAGGAAATGTTCTCTGAGGATAGCTTTCGCCAGGGCATGCAAGCTGCCGAGACCGCCGGCGGCCCGGTGCAAACGGTGGAGGTGCTCAAACCGCCCGCCATTATGAGCGCAGACCCCTGGAACGGCCAATGGGCCGATGGTTGCGTTCGCCTGGCCCGCGAGCGAGCCAGCCAGTTTTACGTGCTGCGCTATTACCTGGAAGAAGGAAAGTGGTGGCTCTTTGCCACCATCGAAGTTGAGGCATGCCCATGACAACTGCTTATCACCGCCGCTATCTGTTGCTTGGCTTGCTGTGGTTTGGTCTCAGCCTGATATCGGGTTCGGCAGGAACCGTTGCAGCGCAAGCGCCTGCCTGCGACCCCACGACCTACGGCCAGGAACTGCTGGCCTACGCGCAGGAGCATAACAACCCGGCCCAAGAACAGCATCCCCTGGTGCTGGTGCATGGCTTCAACAGCAGCGCGAGCATGTGGGGCGATGAAAACGACCCCCACAGCCTGTATGGCCGTTTGATTCAAAAGTACGACCCAAGCCTGGTGCATCGTTTGAGTTACCCGCCCGGCCCTAACGGCCAGCCGGACGGCGAGGCCGATGTGACCTGCACCGCCCGTTACCTGATGGAAGCGGTCAATGTGTTAAGCCAGGTGGACCGGCAGCGCGGGGGCAGCGGCCAGGTGGACATTGTGGCTCACAGCCTGGGCGGGCTGGTGACGCGCCAACTGCTGGCTTATCGCCACAACGCCGGGCCGCGCCAAACCCAATACCAGGGCAACATTGGCCGGTTCATAGACCTGGCCACGCCCCACAGCGGCAGCGAATACATTAACCTGTATAACCAGGGCGCCGACGCCGTAGCCGAGCAATTGACGCGGGCGGTGCCAAATAAAATGGCCAAGCCGGTGATTCGCAGTTTTATCAAAGAATTTGTCAGCGCGTCAACCGATATGATTTCATTGCTCCCTGATCCCGAAAGCCCGGCCGGGCAGCAGCTGGACCCCAACAGCGAGTTCATTAAAACCTTGAACCAACGCCCCAATCCCAATGATATTGATTATTACCTGTTATACAGCGATATTGGCATGAATGTGGCTACCAAATTTTTTGATATGCCGGTAGCCTCGGGCCAGGTTTTGAGCGTGGGCGATTGGGTGGTCAGTAAAGACAATGCCACCACCATCCCCAACCTGGGCGGCCGGAGCGGCCCCAATCCGCCTTACTACCAACCCTTTGGTTTCGACGCCGAAATAACCCTGCATTACCAGGCGGTGCTGCTAAAACCGGAGATCAAACTGGACAATCTGGACCAAATGTTACCTCTGGCTGGAGCCTTGTTCCATACCAATATCCATCAAAAGGAAGAGGTGCGCCAAAAAATCCTGGAACTTCTGGAAAATGAATATGTGGCGGTCAACCAGCCGCCCGTAGTTACACCGCCTACCGTTCCCCCTCCGGTCATTGAGCCTGAGCCGGTGATTGACATTCAGCCGGTTGACGGCGGCCACACCGCCACGGCTCTGGTGTTTGATGTGTCCGGCAGTATGGAAGAACCGGAGCCGGGCGGAGCCAGAAAAATTGAAGCCGCCATCACCGCCGGCCATGATATTTTGAACCTGATTGACACCGAAAATACGCTCGCGCCCGGCGCGCACCAGGTAGGCGTGGTCAGTTTTAGCAACAGGGCCAAAATTAACCTGCCCTTGAGCCATAACCCGGACGATGCGCGCCGGATGATGGGCCAGCTTTCCCCGCTGGACCAGACCAATATGGCCGCCGGTCTGGACCGGGGCATTGATATTCTGGAAAACGCGCCTTCAGGCGCGGCCCGTATCCTGCTGCTCTTGAGCGACGGCCAGCCCACCACCTCCGACGCCAATCCCCAGCCGCCTTTTATAT
Source organism: Anaerolineae bacterium (assembly GCA_016931895.1). Lineage (NCBI taxonomy): Bacteria > Bacillati > Chloroflexota > Anaerolineae > Anaerolineae bacterium. The sequence continues at coordinate 4,393 of JAFGDY010000289.1, read as the reverse complement.
TTGATGAATTGGAGTACGTGGATGATTTAAAGGATGAAATCCTCAACCAACAGGTGCCCCGGGCTAAAGCGGCCAATATTTGCATCTTTACCATTGGATTTGGCCGCCCCGCCCCCCTGGGCGCATCCGGCGCGTTGGACGAGTCTTTTTTGCAGCAAATTGCCGCCGGTTCCGGCTGCGGCCGGTATTACAATGCTAAAAATGCCTTTGAACTATCTACGGTTTATTTGCAATCTCGTCACCAGGCCCTGGGAAAATTAATTACCCAATACAGCGGTCAAATAAAACAGAATGAAACCGTCAATCTGAACGGGTTTCAGGTAGCCGGGGGGGCGCAGCAGCTTACCGTCAGTTTGAACTGGCCGGGCAGCCAATTGGCTTTGCAGTTGATAGACCCCCGGGGCCAGCCGGTAGAGGCCAATTATCCAAATTCCGTGCGCCGCGAGTTTGGCAATCTGGTGTATTTGGTTATCCAACGCCCGCCGGCCGGTCAATGGCAACTATCGGTAACGGGGATGCAAGTGCCATCCGGCGTCACCGACTTTAACGTGTTGGTGTCTACCCGCACCTTAAAGACGGCTTCGGGTTTTAATCCGCTTTATCTTCTTACCGGCGTGGCCGTTTTGGGCGGCCTTGTTTTGCTGCTGCTGTATCGCCAGCCGCGCCGGACGGCAGCAATCAGACCCCCGGCCCAACTGCCCGGCGTTGAAGCGCCGGGAATAGGGCTGGTGGGCTTTGCCAACAACCTCATTACCATTGGCCGCCACCCGCGAGACCATGTGGTTTTGCCCGGCGCTAACGTGTCTCGCCATCATGCCCGCATCCAGCGGGTTGGCCGGGAATATATTTTGGAAGATTTAAACAGCGTTAATGGCACATTGGTCAACGGCCAGCGCGTGAACCGATATTCACTCAACCACGGCGACCAGATTACCATTGGCGACACAACGATTATTTTCAGGATAAATTGAGGTGAGTTTATGAAAAATATCATTGAAATTGCCATGGGAGTGGTGCTGGGACAGGCTCTCTGGGGCTGCGCCCCCTTTATTCTGCTGGCGCTTTTATTTGGCGGCTGCCTGGTGTTTGCCGTAAGCGCCGAGTATTGGTGGGTTATTCTGCTGGTGATCGCGGTCATCGCTTTGCTGAACCTGGGTACCGGTGGGGCGCAACGCCGCCACACCATGGGCCATTACGCTACCCGCCTGACCGGCTACCGGCCCAGGCCCTATCGTTTGCCCACCGCTTGGTCGCTTAAAATCACCAATCCCGATGGCTCCATCTACCGGCTGCCGGTGCACCAATCCGGCTGCTGGGTGGGGCGCAGCCACGATTGCCAACTCTGCTTACACGACGCCATGGTCTCGCGGCATCATTGTTGGATTGGCCCCAAACAGGGATATTTGCAGGTGTATGACAATCGCAGCCGGTATGGCGTTTTGGTTAATGGCCGCCGGGTGTCGCAAGCTTATCTACACCCCGGCGATGACCTGCGCCTGGGACAAACCAGGGTACAGGTAAGATAACAATGAAAGGAAAGGCCGCTTCAGCCATCCAAATCGGCTTTTGCACCGACCCCGGCCGCGCCCGCGAACATAACGAAGACGCCCTGGGGCTGCCGCCGCGCCGGCCGGCCGGCGTTCTCCGCCGGCAAGGGAGGCTGTGGGTAGTGGCCGATGGCATGGGCGGCCACCGGGCCGGCGACGTGGCCAGCCAATTGGCCGTGGAAACAGTGCAAACCGTTTTTTACCAAGCCGCCAATAACCAACCGCGGCAGGCATTGGCCCAGGTCCTTGAGACCGCTGTCCAGGCCGCCAACCAGGCCGTGTATCAGCGCGCCCAACTGCCTGAATGGCAGGGCATGGGCACCACCCTGGTGGCCGCGCTGATTTATCAAAACCGGCTGATGATTGCCCACGTGGGCGACAGCCGGGCCTACCTGCTGCGCCACCGCCGTTTTCAGCGTTTGACCGAAGATGATACCTGGGTGGCCGGCCAGGTGAAGGCGGGCGTGCTGACCCCCCAGGAAGCCGCCCAACACGAACAAAAAGGGGTCTTGACCCGCGCCCTGGGCCGGCGGCCGGCGGTTGACGTTTCCATTGGCGCCTATCCCTGGCAACCCGGCGACACCTTTTTGCTCTGCACCGATGGGCTGACCAACTGCTTGAGCGACCAGGAGATTGCCGCCATCCTGGCCCAGGCCCCGCCGCAGCAGGCTGCCGAGCAATTGGTAGCCCGCAGCAATCAGCGCGGCGGCCCGGATAACATTACCGCGCTGGTGGGATACCGGCCCAAATCCGGGGCGCGCCGTTTTTGGTTGACAAATTTACTGGACCGCTCGGAGCGAGCCTGGCCCGGGCTGGCCTTGATGGCCCTGGGGCTGGGCCTGCTGGCGGTGGTCATCCTGGCGGCCGTGGTCCGCTTCTTTTTCACCAACGACCTGCCCTACGAACCGCCGCAGCCGGTCATAACCTCGCCGCCTGTGCCCGGTTTATTGTTTAGCGGCCGGCTGGAACGGGTCGCCCGGCAGGGCGAGGTGTGGCAATTAACGGCGCGCAACACCGGCGGGCAATATCTGGTTTACTGCCGGCCCGGCGGCGGCAAAACTTTTCCGGAATCTGCGCCCTTGTTGTACAACCTGGTGGTGGTATACGGCCGGCGGCCCGCCGCCGACCCCCAACACGTGGAAGCCGATTTCATCGAGGCCGAAGCCTTTCCGTACAATGGCGTCAACTGGTATCTGTGGTGCGACCAATTTTCGCCCACCGGGCAGGAGGTTTTGGTGCAGACCAGTTTATCCAACCAGAACGCTTTTTACATCCGTTTTAACCAGGCCCCGGAAACCGTTCTGCCGCAAATACCCTTTTCTCCCCCGTTTTTTATCCGGGGGCAGTGGCAGAAAGCCGATAACACCTACCTGTTTTTGACCAATCCCGAAAAGATTTTGGATGAAAATGGACAACCTTATTAGTTTAAAAAAAAGTTTCTATTTAGCCATCCTGACAAAGGTTTCTAAAAATGTCATTTCGAGGCCGTCAGGCTGAGAAATCTCTTTCTAAAGGTACGGCTTTGAAAAGATTTCTCGTCGCTACGCTCCTCGAAATGACATGCCTGAGGCAACTACAAAAAAGATAGAGAGGCGCATAATATGACCAAAAAACCCAAACGTAACCCCCGCAGTAAACCGGCCGCGGCCCGCAGCCCCATTAAAATTCAGCCCTACGGCGAAAGCAATATTGGTCAGCAGCGTCAGGCCAATGAGGACTCTTACCTGGACTTGAAGGAGGTGGCCAAACAGGACCCAAATCTGTATGCCCAGATTGCCGAACGCGCCACGCAAATGGGGCCGCTCTGGATTGTGGCCGACGGCATGGGCGGGCACGTGGGCGGCCAGCAGGCCAGCAGGATGGTGGTGCGAGAAATTATGTTCCACTACTACCACGACCCCGCGCCCGACCCCGGCCAGCGTTTGGTTAACGCGATCCACCGGGCCAACGCCGCGGTGTACGGCTACGCTCAGGAGCATCCCGAATTACAGGGCATGGGCAGCACCGTTGTCACCGCCGTTTTGCAAAATGGCTCCCTGCACGTGGCCTGGGTGGGCGACAGCCGGGCCTACCTGCTGCGGCAGGGCCACTTGACCCCCTTGACCGAAGACCACTCCTGGGTGCAGCAGGCGCTCAAACAGGGCACCATTACCAGAGAAGAAGCGGCCGCGCACCCCAATCGCAGCGTTATTTTGCGCTCCATTGGGGCCAAACCCCAGGTTGAACCCGATCTCAACCACTTCCAAACCCAACCCGGCGACATTTACCTGCTCTGCTCCGACGGCCTGACCGGCGTGGTCAGCGATGAGGAGATCAAACACGCGCTGCAATCCGGCGCCGGGCCGCAGGCGGCCGTCAACCGGCTGATAGCCCAGGCCAATGAGCGCGGCGGCCCGGACAACATCACCGCCGCCGTGATTGGCCTGAGCGCGTTCAAAGGCGCGGCCCGCCCCAAATCTAACCGCCTGCCTTTAGTGATTGCCGCATTGTTGATAGCCTTATTGGCGGTGGTGGTAATTGTAATGGCCCTGGGCGGCGGCGAAAAGGCGCGGGAAACAATCACCAAAAACCTGCCGCAAATTCAACCCGCAGCGCAAACGTCCGATACCGTCATCGGCGTTCAGACCGAAACGCCCACAACCGAACCATCTCCAACCCAAGCCCCCACCCCCATCCCGCCTACACCCACTTTAATTATTGCTACCTCTCCCATAACTACCCCCACCCCAACAGCCGCTGCCTCACCCACCATAACCCCCACCCTGCTCGTCTCGCCTACCCTGCTCTCGCCCAAACAGGATGAGTCCATCTTCACCGGCCGGCCCACTACCTTCCGCTGGCGTTGG
>JAFGDY010000288.1 GCA_016931895.1 Anaerolineae bacterium | reverse complement strand
TTTTGTGTGTTCATAGCCAAATTCTCTACCCAAGGGCGGTTCTGCGCAACTCGCAGCCCGCCCATTTTTTATTCTAAATTCAAGATGGCAGAAACTGCATGATAAAGGCGCCATTGGCATTCTTATTAATCTGGCGATTTTGGTCGCCGTGCTTATCTTTCAATGGCCCAACTTTGAATCTTAGTTTTCCCAAAATAGAGGAACTTGGCGATGTACACTAAAGGAGACAGATTTATGGAAAACAAAACCACTTTCAGCGCGGCAAAAAGCACAGCTTTGATATTTGGTATTTTGGCAGGGCTGGGCGGTCTCACCCACGGCGTGGGCGAGGTTCTGCAAGGCAATGTAAAGCCGGATAGTATCTTTGTAAATTCATGGACACAGGGGCCGATTGCCACCAACATGGGCGGCGAGCCGGGCGTGACCATTGTTCCCAATCTCTTGGTCACGGGGATTCTCACCATCTTGATTTCCGTGGCCATTGTGGCCTGGGCGATATTGGGGCGCAACAAGCGCTATGGGCGCACGCTGCTGCTGCTTTCGATTGCTTTGCTGTTGGTGGGGGGTGGGGTCGGCCCGCCGCTGATTGGCATGCTGGCCGGGGTGGCGGGGGTCGGCATTGGAGCGCCGGCAACTTGGTGGCGCCAACATCTCCCCGTAAATGCCCGGCGTTTCCTGGCCGCGTTATGGCCGTGGGTGTTTGGTGTGGCGGTTATCAACGGCGTGTTTTTGACGATCGGCTCCGTCATTCTGGTGTATTTTTTTGATCTGAACAACCCGGATTTGTTCCTCAACAGCTTTTACTTTTCTATCTTATCTCTGCTATTGACGATTTTTACCGGGCGGGCGTATGATATTCAGATGAGTGAGCCTGACATGACGGCCCAGGAAGCTGTCTAATACAAATTATGCGGCTCGTCAAAATCGGATATGTTCTATCGAAAGGATTCGTTACCCGACTCTCAACCTCCCGCAGGTTAGGCAGTAATTTTGGGTCATTTTACACGCTGGTCACGAGATTTGGCCCATAATCAAGACGATTTTTGAACCTGCGGGAGGGTAGCCATCTCAAATGTCGGGTAGTGAATCGAAAGGAGAGACTCAATGAGCATTAATTCTGAGCTACACGTCGTATTCGGCGCCGGCCCGCTGGGGTTGGCGGTGATGCGTGAATTGGTTGCATGTGGCAAACCAGTTCGAATGGTCAACCGTCGAGGGCAGGCAAAGGTACCCGCCGGAGTCGCAGTTGTACAGGCTGACGCCAGTGACCCCGCCAGTGCTCGTCAAGCCTGCAAAGAAGCCAGTGTAGTGTACAATTGTATCGGCGTGGACTATACCAAATGGGTGGAACTTTGGCCCGCCATTATGGATGGGATTATTGCAGGCGCAGCATCTGCCAATGCGAAACTGGTCTTTGGCGACAACCTATATATGTATGGCCCGGTATCAGGGCCGATGACCGAAGACCTGCCCTACGTCGCCACTACGCGCAAAGGCCGCGTCCGTGCTCAGATAGCAACCACTCTGATGGAAGCTCATACTAGCGGCAAAGTGAGAGCCACGATCGGGCGCGGTTCCGACTTCTACGGGCCGGGTGCGCTGGTCACTGCCGTCGGAGAGCGGGTGTTCCCCCAGGCGCTGTCAGGAAAAGCTGCCAGTGTGTTTGGCAATCTGGATATGCCGCATACCTACACTTACATTGAGGACTTTGGCAGAGGACTAGTGACGCTTGGAGAACACGACGAAGCATTGGGTGAAGTCTGGCACATTCCCAACGCCGAGACACTGACTACGCGCCAATTCCTTGAACTGGTATTCGAGGAAGCAGGGACACCATTCAAGGTCAGCGTGATGCCGAAGGTGATGGTCTCTATCCTGGCTTTGTTTGTACCAGTATTACGTGAAATGAAAGAAATGCTGTACGAGTTTGAGGAGGCGTTCATTGTGGACCACGGCAAGTTCGAGAGGGCGTTTGTCGCCAACCCGACTCCCCACCGCCAGGCTATCCGCCAAACCCTGGACTGGTTCCACCAGAAAACCGGATGACTTTTGGGTTTCACTTTCGTTTAATCCAACCTACGCGCTCCTTAAAAAACTCTGGTAACTATTCACCTTCTTGGCATGTCATTGCGAGGGCGCAGTCCGAAGCAATCTCCAATGCCAGGATGGAGACTGCTTCGCCTCTGGCTCGCAGTGACATGGGAGACAAGGTGAATAATTACAAACTCTGGAAGTCTGAGGAGTAACAATGTCAAATATAATGGAATCTTTTTTAATCCTTATATTTATTATTGGCCTTCAAATAATAGTATATGCTGTTTTTCTGCGCCCCATAATCTTAACTTGGGGCGCATCTAAAAATGAAGTAAAAATGCCGTTAGTGGGAGATAGTTTAGCCCCATATATAAGCGCCACTCGGGCGATAACTATAAATGCGCCAATTTCTGAAGTTTGGAAATGGCTGGTTCAACTGGGGGCGGACCGGGGAGGATTTTTCAGTTACTCTTTTATCGAAAAGGCATTAGGATATGAGTTCCGCAAGGGAGATGTAGAACCAGAATTTCAAGAAATGAAAGTGGGGCGTATTGTGCCAGCATCGCTCGATGAATCCAAGAGCCTAATAAAATATAATTTTCCGGTAGTAGCGGTTGAACCTGGACAATCGTTTGTTTTAAAAGATTGGGGGGCTTTTGTTTTGAAGAAGATCAATTCAAAGCAAACTCGTTTGATCGTACGCACCCATGGGCAGGAATTGCCAAATCTGAAGAGTATAATTGGTGATTTTATTGGAAGGCCATTGCATTATATCATGGAAAGAAGAATGCTGATGGGGTTTAAGGCCCAGGCCGAAGCGGGTGCTGGGGTTCGCTTATCTTCAACTTCAGATAATTTATGGCTTTTGGGCGTTTTTTTGTCTGGCATTGGCATAATCATAATGATCTTTATAGGCAGAAATATCCAAGCCACTTTGCTTGCAGCCGTCTATGGCGTTATTTGGCTTTGGCCTCTTTTGATTTTCGAGCCGCGACCTAAATACAGTTTGATTCTATTGCTGCTCGTCGTTGTGACTATTGGAGGGTTACTACAGATGTTCAGATAATGTTTTAGGGTGGGAGGAGGGCATTGTGCCCTCTCGCCACCCGACAGAGGCTCAAATTCTTTTTCTGAAAAACTATATAAGGCCGCATACCTATGCCCACCCCCTTGCCGTGATTTTCATCTCTGGGCAGCGATAAGCTCCTTGAACCACAGGCCGCTGTCTTTGATGGTGCGCTGCTGGGTCTTATGATCGACATACACCAAGCCAAAACGCTTGCTGTAACCCTCTGCCCACTCAAAGTTATCGACCAGAGTCCATGCAAAATAACCCTGGCAATTTGCGCCTTCGGCCAGGGCTTGTTTCACCCCGGCCAGAATGCGCTGGGGGGGGGCGGCCCAGGACCAGGGCGACATTGGCGTAGGTTTGCCACAGAACCCCCAAGGTCAATAGTTCAAAAGCATACTCGGCCCCGGAGCGAGGCGTCTCGCGGCCGGTCTGCCGGAGATAGGTTTGAAAGGCTTTCACCAACGCCCCAACCCGGTCCTCCGCCTCAACCAGCACTTCATCCGTGAACACGGCTACATCCTGGTAGTACTGCCCCGAATTTTTTTGTCCGTCTCGCAGCGAGTAGGTGACCACGTTTACCATTGCACTCACTCCTGGTCTTCATAGCGGCCATTCGGTTGCCGCAGCCCTTCCATCACAAAGATCACAATCTGGTCGGGGTCGAACCAAATTTTGCCTACTGAGTCCAATAACGAACAACTGCCCAGGTAAATGCTCATCAGCAGGGCCGCGGTTAGATTCGGGTCTACATGTTTGAAGTCACCCTGGGTTATGCCGTCGCCCACAATGCCCTCAATCAGCAAAGTGAACAGCGGCTGGTAGGCTTGATAGATACGCTGTTTGAATTCGTCGTCGTGGCCATAGACCACGTTAATGGCCAGCCGCGCCTGCACGGAATGTTGTTCAACAAAGGTGAAACCGGCGCTGAAGAAGCGTTGCAAACGTTGAGTGGGGTTTGGGGCAGTTTCAACCTGGGCCATAATGAAATTAGTATGGGTAGCCGCAATTTCGTCAATCAGGGCCAGCATCAGCGCCCGTTTGCTGGAGAAATAATTATAGATGGTGCCTTTGGCAAAACCGGCTGCCGTGGAAATATGGTTAATATTGGCGCTGGCAAAGCCTTTGTCGGCAAATTCCACGGCGGCGGCGGCCAGGAGTTGTTGCCGGGTTTCGGTTAAAACGTCGTCTCTTACGGCGGTGGATAAACGGGGCATGGGGTCTCCTTTGATTATTAATAGTGGGTGGGCAGTCACCCATATTATATTCCACTCTTTCTATTTTGTCAAGAGCTTGAATGTTACCGGCCTGAGAGCCTGTCTGAAAAGCCCAACATGTCATTTCGAGCGTAGCGAGAAATCTCTACGGCGTGAAGTTTTCCGGCGAGATTCCAGGGATTTCTCGGCCTATGGCCTCAAAATGACATGCTTTTCAGACAGCTTCTGAGAGGTCAATTTTGATCGGTAGATCATGCTGAATTTGGCCAAGGGCGGCTCAACCAATTTGTAAAACTTTTGCCCCCCGGATTTTTTGCGTTTTGAGTTCAAGCAGAGCCTGGTTGGCTTCTGCCAACGGGAACTGCTCCACCGTCGGTTTGAGCGGTATCTCGGCGGCCAGTTGCAAACATTCTTGCACGTCACGCCGGGTTACATTGGCCACGCTTTTGATCTCTTTTTCCAGCCACAGGTGAGTGGAATAATCCAGCCGCAACAGGTATTCTTTGTCTCCATCTTCCTTACGAATGGCGTTGATCACCAGCCTGCCTCCCGGGGCCAGGTTCTTTAGGGCTTCTACCACCGGTTTCCACACGGGCGTGGTATCTATGATGGCGTTCAACTTTTCGGGCGCTTTTTCGGCTGTATCACCGGCCCACACCGCGCCCAGTTCCCGGGCAAATTCTCGCTCTTTGGGATTGCGGGCAAACACAAATATTTTGGCCCGCGGATAGCGGTGCCGCGCCATCGGCAAAACCAGGTGCGCCGACGCGCCAAAGCCGGTGAATCCCAAATTCTGTCCATCTTGCAGGCCAGCCAGCCGGAGCGAACGATAACCCACGGCTCCGGCGCATAACAACGGCGCCGCTCCAAGATCAGAAAAGGTTGGGGGGATAGGATAGGCAAAGTCTTCCGGCACGGTTATATACTCGGCATAACCACCGTTGGCATCCCGGCCGGTGGCCTTAAAATTGGGGCATAGATTCTCTTGCCCGGTTTGACAGAACCGGCACCGCCCGCAACTGGAGTAAATCCAGGCAATGCCCACTCTATCGCCGACCTTGTGTTTTTGGGCGGCCCGGCCCATTTCTACCACACGGCCCACCACCTGATGGCCCAAAACAACGGGCAACTGCGGCGGCGGAGTGCGGCCTTCAATTTCGTCCAACTCGGTGTGGCATACGCCGCAGGCCAAAACTTTCACCAAAATTTCCTTTTCGCCGGGAAGGGGATCAGGCAGGTCGGTTAGTTCAAGGGGCGAGTTGTTTTCGGCCAGGTTGCCCAATTCGTTCAAAATCATCGCTTTCATTTGAGTTCTCCTTACGGCCGACTAAAATCAACGTCAAATCATTCACATTCGTCCGGGTCGGCCCGGTCATAATCAAATCGCCCAACGGTTCAAAAAAGTGATAGGCGTCGTTGCGAGCCAGGAAATCTGCGGCGTCCAGGCCCAAGGCGGCGGCGCGGGCCACGGTTGTGCCATCGGCAAAAGCGCCGGCCGCGTCGGTGGGGCCGTCGGTGCCGTCGGTGGCCAGGCAAGCAATAAGGACGTTGTCCCAACCGGTCAGAGCCAGGGCCGCAGCCAGGGCCATTTCTTGATTGCGCCCTCCCTGGCCGTTGCCCCGTAACGTTACCGTTGTTTCTCCTCCCAAAATCAAACAGGCGGGTTTAGCAATTGGCCTGCCTGCCGGATGCATGGTTTCGCCGCGAGCCAAACCTTTGGCCAGGCCCGCCACCACTCGCCCTACCTCCCGCGCTTCACCCTCGCTAAACGTTGTCAGCAATACCAGGTCAAAGCCCAGCTTTTCGGCAGTGTCAGCCGCAGCGCGGGCCGCCAGCCGGTTGCTGCCCACAATAATGTTTTGCACCCGGTCAAAAACGGGAGCGCCGGGTTTGGGGGTGTCGGCCAGTTGGCCGCTAAGTCCGGCGGTAAGATGGCGCCCGATGGCCGCCGGGATGTCGTTCTCTACCCGATAGCGCGTCAACACAGTCCAGGCGTCGGCAAAAGTAGTGGGGTCGGGCACGGTGGGGCCGGAGGCAATCACGTCCAGGGGGTCGCCCACCACGTCGGACAGGATAAGGCTGACCACTGTGGCCGGGGCGGCCCATCGCGCCAACTGCCCGCCCTTGAGCCGCGAGAGGTGCTTGCGCACGGTGTTGATTTGATGGATAGGGGCGCCGCAGGCCAGCAGAATTTGGGTCAGCGCCTGCAAATCGGCCAAAGAAACACCCGCTACCGGCGCGGTCAGCAGCGCCGAACCGCCACCGGAGATAAGACACAGCACCAGGTGACGGGCGGTGGCGCTGTGCAGCAAATCAATGATCTTTTGCGCCCCACGCACACCGGCCTGGTCGGGCAGGGGATGGCCGGCCTCGATAATTTCGATGAGGCCGGTAGCGGTGGGGTCGGCCAGGGTGTGTTTATGTTTGACCAGCACCACGCCGCCGGATAGGTAGTCGCCCAAAACCTCTGCCGCCGCAGCGGCCATTGGCGCCCCGGCTTTGCCCCCGCCCACAACCAATACCCGGTCGAAGTCGGCCAGATGGTAAGTTTGTTCAGGGCCGTGGGGGTCTGAAACGATCAGGTTGTTTTCGGTGAGATGCAGGCACCGGCGAACGGCTTGAGCCGGGTCAACGGCTTGCAGGGCGGCCCGCATTATCTGCCAGGCCAGGTCTCGCTGGGGGACGGATTGTTGAGTGGGCGTGGTCACCGACTGACTCCCTTCAGCAACGATGCCCTAATATACGTTCTTTCCAAGGTAATGTCAAGACCTCCGGCATCGGAGGGTCTGTCCGATATTTTAGGAGGACCGGGCGGTGTAGGGGGTATCCCCCCAAATTTCCCCCTGTGCTTTCCTAAAATTCTGGACACACCCGGCATCGGAGGTCTTGTCAAAGATATAGAGCAAATCTCGGCTTTGGCTTTGACAAACCAGGCTGAAGGCCATACCATACCTTGCCAGCCAAAAACACTGAATTTTTCGTCAGCAAGGAGAACATTACCAATGATTAAAGGCGACAAAATCAACTTACGCGTGATTCAAGAGAAAGATTTGGACATTTTGTTCAATTTTTGGTCGGATATCGAGAACAGGGGGGATTATTTTCCGGTTTTCCTGACGGCTCAACCGGCCTTCAAAAAGGATTTTGCCGAACATGGCTTTTGGAGTGAGAATTTTGGCCGGTTGGTGATTGTCAATAAAAAGGACAAAATATTGGGTAGCATTTGGTATTTCAAATCCGTGCCGTATTTTGACGGGCTTGAAATTGGCTACATCCTTTTTGACCGGGCCAGTCGAAACAAAGGATGCATGACCGAAGCGTTGTCGTTGTTGGTCAAGTTTTTGTTTGAAACCAAAAAGATCAACCGGCTGCAATTGAGCGTGGTGGTGGGCAATCCGGCTTCAAAAAAAGTGGCCCAAAAATGCGGCTTCAAGAGCGAAGGGATTGCCAGGCAAGCAATATTCTTAAAAGGCCGGAATCTTGATATTGAATGGTTTTCGCTGTTGAGAGAAGAGAGGATGGGCCAGGAGGACAATTCACGCGGATAAATGACGCAGCCAGGTAAACCAGAGAGCTACGGCTATCATCAAAAACGTTGTGATGGACCAGGCGGCAGCCCAAAATTTTGCCGACCGGCCGGTGAGTTTGGCCATTTGAGCGGCATCGTGGATACCTGCGGGATCAAAGCGGGCCAGGTGGGTTATTGTCCGCGAGTCACGAATAGCTACCACTATGCCTATGACAGCGAGTAAGTAAAGTAAAAAGACTGACCAGATCAATGCACTATTCCAGGCCACCCAAATGAATCCGGTGCCCAAGGCCAGCCCGATAATTGCCGTTGATAGAGATCGGCCATGACGCAAAACGCTAAAAATCAACAAAATACCTAAAAAACTCACAGCGTAAGGCGCAAGGTACGGCAAGCCACTCACCAAGGTCAATCCTGTGGTGAAAATTGCGGTGGCCATATACCCTGCCGGAATGATATAATGAGGGTCTCCCTTCTCAAAATTTGTTACCCCTTTCTGGCTGCCTTTGCTTCTAAAGTGGACTTCAAAGCCCTTCACTTCACCCCCGGTGAGTATAGCGGCAAAAACATGACCTAACTCATGAATGGTGGTAAAAAGGCGATCAAAGGGAGCGAATAAAGTAAAGGCCAGCACTATCCCGGCCACAATGGCCGCCGCCAGAACGACGACTGCCTCCATATTGAGTGGGGCAAAGACGTTAACCTCCTCCATACCTAATTTCTCCCAAATCAGGCAAAAACGCTCTGTATTATGTTAAGTATAACTCGTTTTATCTAATTTTGCAATCTGGGTTTCAGGACCACTTTAATTTGCCGACCAAACCAAAATGATCAGAGGGGAAAACATTAGCATGATCAGGCGAGATGGGCTTTGTGCCGAGGAGTTCAATGGACTTTGGCCGCCAAGGGAGCTACTTGAGCATAGAAATGGGCCTGACAGACAGTCGTCAACGCTTCCACTGACCACTTGGCTGTCCGTAGAAAATAGCACAAGCCAAAGATAGTCACCTTGGTGAACACTTGGCGTAACAAAGCTGACAGGGTGCGCCGTTCATCACAGTGCAATAAACCCAGGAATACTGTCACAACGTACTTCCATTGGGGCAAACTAAACACATTGCTGAACAGACGCAAATACTGCATCAGTCGTACATCTCGGATATGGCTCGGCTGGGGCATAATTCCCTCCAGATTAGCTTCAGAGTTTTTCAAAGTATGCCCCAAATGAAGCAATATTCCAATTCAAATTGTTAAAAATGCAAAACTACTGACTTATTACATTTTATACACCGAAATATAACATTTGCTTCTTGAGTAATCCCTTGATCCACTTGATAGGCTTTATGACACCACGGACAATAAAACACATCTAAACATTCAGAAGTGTTGGCCTCATCTTCTCCCATCTTGATAATTTTCACTGGAACAGGATCTTGATTGAACGCCTGATCCTCCGCAACTTTGGCGTTTTCTCCCCCATCCGCATATCTTTTCCACACTTTTATTTTAGCGTTTTTGACCACACCCTGCTGGCCGGCATCTACCATAGCCGCACCAACGGATAACGCTGGAGAAGTATCTGTTACAGGATTGCTATTTTGGGATAACAATTCATCATTCTTTGAAACTACAGTAGCCCCCCTGCCAGGCCGATCTTTTGGCTTGATGATCCATCCCACAAAAATAAGCGCGATCCCTGCGGGTATATTACAGTAGAAGCCAAACGCATTTGCGTCTCCTAATAACGACTGAAGTCCACTTAAAATAACCAAGATTCCAATAACAATAGTTATGCCGGCGGCAAAAGTACGCGCATCAGGGTGTTCTGCCACTTCAGTTCCTCCTGTTGACTTAATATGGTTGCCAGGTTTTTCTCCGGGAACACCTGTTTTGGAAAGAGTAAAATATTCTCCGTTTGATGCAAACCAATAAACAACATATCCCAATAAGGCCAACATAGCTATTCCGGCAAAGCCACCTGCTGCAAAACCGGCTAGTATTGCTAAACTTAACACCACAATGACCATAATGCGTGCCCAATTTTTTAAATGCCATAAACCCCAAGCAAGCACAAGTGAGAGGATAACATCGCCCCAATAAAAAGCCAAAAGCACTATTAGCTCACTGATGGCCTCATCTTCGGCACGAAAGGACATTAACACTAACCCTCCCTTTATTGCGGGAGGAATAGCGGAAAGCCCCATCACAATGGCCGCAGCCATTATACAACCGGGAAGTTGTGGAGATGTTTTCATATAGTCCTTAAGAACGCATCAACTCTTCATACAACGCATCAAAAAATGGGTCAAACCAGCCAAAATCGCCCGTAATCACGTTGGCCTGGGTGCGGCGGGCGCGCATGGCGTGGTACACGGGGTCGTCCGAGGCCGGGGCGTCTTGGCCCACGTACCAAACCGAGCCGCCTTCGCGCTCAATGGCCCGGTTGATATCGTAATCGCGCGGGCCGTGGCCAATAATGATCACGTCGCGGCTGAGATAGTGGCGTAAAATTCGTTCACTGTCGTTGCCAAAAACCGTGATCTCGCTGGGGGTAAAAGCAAAGGCGCGAGCTTCAACATCGCCGTGCAATTTGATCACTCTTACTTGAGCCTGCGGATTGGTAGGCAAATCCATTGTTTCGCCGTTGCGCTGCTCGCCGCACACCAATACGTCCACGCCTCTTATTTTATGCTCGGCCAGGGAATCTTCCACAAAGGGGTCAAGATTGGTGGTGAGGATGACATTGAAAAAACCTTTTTTGACCAGCTCGGCCAGGTAGCGGTAGCCCGACGAGAGATCGGCTTCGCCAAAATATTTCTTCAAAATCACGTAGCGTTCCATGGCGCTCAGGCTGTCGAGCGTTTTATAAAACTTTTCCAAATCCGCGGTGCCGGCCACGCCTTGAACCACGTATTGCATTGACTGGCTGCCCAGGCTCACCGCCGGGCCGCTGCCCAACACCAGCACGTAAGGTGCCTCGCCACTTTGCAAACGGGACTGCATCAATTCGGCCAATAATTTTATCTTTTCCGGCACATCCCCGCGACGTCGCTTGCGCCAATATCCGGCCAGCACCGCAATCAGCGCCGCCAGTAACAGTAAAAGCAGCAGCCCCGGCCAGCACCACGACGAGCGGGCGGCGGCCACCAAAAACGGAACCGGCGTAGGCGTAAGGGTGGGCGTGGGTGTGGGCATAGGGGTGGAAGTGGCCGTAGGGGTGGGAGTAGGCGGGACTGGCGTGGGTGTAAAAGTTGGCGTAGGCGTAGGCAGCGGCGTAGCCGTTGGCGGCAGCAAAACAGATAAAGGCAGCGGCGCAGTTTCATGGTCAAATACCCGTCCGCCGGGTAGAATGGCCATCAATTTCACCTGGACTTCATAATTGCCGCTTTCTTCAACCAGTGGGAAATCGCCGGTGTAGGCCACCACGTTCTCGTCGCCCTGGCTGGTGGTTTCGCCACGACTCATTTCGATGCTCTGGACCGGGATGCCATCTTTCAACAGCGTGGCCACCAGTTTGGTGTCTTCAAAAGAGATCGCCCCGGCCAGGTGCACGCCGGCGGCCAGGGGAATAGGCTCGGTGGGCACAAACGAGGCCTGCCGGCCCGGTTCGGTCACTTCAACCCAGGGCGCAGAAATCAGCGTGACCCACTTGTGCTCGTAAAGAGGCGTGCCGTCCGGCAGCAAGGTGTGGAAGGTCAACGAGTATTCACCTTTTTCCGTAAGCGGATCAAGCTCAACCACAAAGGTATCGCCATCTTTTTCCAGGCCAACCTGTTTTCTAAAGTTTTCCCCCTCTATTTCTACCTGAAAATCCTTGACCGGCACGTCAACCACCTGGCCGTTTTCATCCATAATTTTGGCCCGAACGGTAAAGGGCTTATCCACCGGGATAAAGTTGTTGCCCGGCTCAACCAGGCCAATGGATACGTTAGGGAAGAAAACATAACTAAACTCGGCCCGACCCTCGCCCTCCAGGGCTACCTGCCAGGTGCCGGCCCAAGGCTCCGAAATTTTTACGCCCCACACCTCATAATCCACGCCGCCTTGCCAACTAATGCCTTCTTCGCCTTTGTTTAGGGGCACGGTTCCTTTGCTGCCGTCCGGCTGGGGCCGGTAAACTTTGGCCGCCACTTTCGGGTTTTCTTTGCCGGAAATGGTGAAGAAAATTTGAAAATAACTATCGTAAACCTGGTATTCAAGCACCTGGGGCGAGCGCACGCCCAGCGAGGGCGTAGCCGGGGTGCAGAGCAACTCCGAGAAGATGTAGGTGCTGATGCCCTGCATTTCCTGTATTTTCTCTGCCTCTTTGTAGTAGCCGCCGGCCCTGGCCGCGCCCTCCTGCCAAAACTCCCGGTAGAGTTCAATATATTCCGGGCTGGACGACTCCACCAGTTTGTCCACGCCCATGCCAATCATATACAGCGGCGCGCCGTTGGGGCTGGCGCAAACATTGGCCAGGTAAGGATATCCCTGCAACTGCCCCAGCAAGCGGCGCGTTTCCTGCAAGTAGGTTGCAACCGTTTCCTCGCCCTTTTTCTCGCCGGTCTGGCGGTTGGTGGGCTGAC
Organism: Anaerolineae bacterium; assembly: GCA_016931895.1. Lineage (NCBI taxonomy): Bacteria > Bacillati > Chloroflexota > Anaerolineae > Anaerolineae bacterium. Next base: position 29,498 of record JAFGDY010000288.1, on the reverse strand, counting down.
CGTCGGAGATGAGGATAAGGGCAGATTTGCGGGTGGGGTCGCTATCCTGGGTCATCATATCCAGGGCCGCTTGGAGGGCCAGGTTGAGGTCGGTATACTCTTTATCATGGTGCGCGTCAATGCCCCGGTGGATGGCCGCGTACCTCTCTTTGAGGGTCGTGGCGGCGGCGGGAGTGTCGAGCGTGGTATAGGGGATCACTTGAGGCTCCGTGCCAAAAGCAACCAGGCCCACCCGGTGCGTGGCCCCGGATTGCTCAGAGGTGAGCACGTCAATAAAATAATTAACCGTGTTGACTCTGACGCCCTCGGTATCGGTTTTATTCCACATTGTCTCCGACTCGTCAACCAGGATAATCACGTCCAGGCCGGGCACGGCCCGTTGCTGCCGGGCGTCGTTTTGGTCCTGGCCATGGGCGGGTAAGGGAAAAAGTACGCTCACCAGAATCAGGATGATAGCGAGAAAGAGCTTGTCAGGCCAGAGTGAGGTTTTCATTATTTTCTCCTCTACAATTTATTGATGATTAAATGGGTGGTTTACAGTAAGGGTAAAGTTGATTTCTTGCATTCTATTTTCAGGGATTACCGGCTGCAACGAAATCCCGTAAAATCGTAAGTGTAATCGGGCCTTACATTGTAACGAAAGGCTGTACGGGCGTAAACCGAGTCAAAGAGCCACGAGCCGCCCCGCAACACTTTGTACGCGCCACTATCCGGCCCCGGCGGATTAGCCGATGGCGACTGGCTGTAGTAAGCGCTGCCGTACCAGTCCGCCACCCATTCCCACACATTGCCGGTAATATCGGCCGCGCCGTAGGCGCTGTCTCCTTGTGGGGAAAAAGCACCCACCGGGGTGGTATTATTCAGCCCTGTCTCTTTGATATTGGCTTTGGTTGAGTCAAACTCGTTGCCCCAGGCATAAGCATAACCAGCCGGGCCGCGAGCGGCCTTTTCCCATTGGGCTTCGGTGGGCAATTGTTTGCCGGCCCAATCACAGTAGGCGTCGGCGTCGTTCCAACTCATCAAAACCGCAGGGTGGTCCATAAGGCCCTCAATATTGCTGTTGGGGCCGCGCGGGTGGCGCCAGTCGGCGCCGCTGACCTCTTCCCATTCATCACCGATGCGCACCCAGCCCCAACCGGCCTGCTCGGCTTCTGTTTGATAAGCGGTGGCATCCACAAAACGGGCAAAACGTTCGTTGGTCACTTCATATCTATCCAGCCAAAAATCATCCAGGTAAACCGGGTGGATAGGCCGCTCATCATCGCCCAAATCATTGCTGCCCATCAAAAAACCTCCGGCGGGCACAAAGACCATTTCTGCGCCGTCGGCCGGCCAGATTTGCGTTTGGACGGTTGGCTGCGGCGGCGCTGTTGGCGTGGCCGGGGGAGTGGGTGTAGGCAAAGGCGCGAGCGCCGTAGCCGTTGGCATTGGGGTTGGCGTCAACTCCGGTGAGGGGAGAAAGGTAGCGGTTGGAGGGGGATCGGTGGTTATGGCCTCAGGCTCTGTGGCCGTTGGGACGGGTAATGTTTCCAAAGGGGTAGCTTCGGCGGCTGAAGGAGTGATCACGCCGGCCAACAGGTCGGCAGACATAGTGGAGGCGGTTTCTTCAATAAGAGGGGCTACCAGGGGCAACAGCGAATCCCGAAAAAGCAAGAGAGCGATCAGCCCAAAGCCTACCAACAGCAAGAATCTCATAACCACCTTTACCCACCGCGACTTTCGCTGGCGGAGGCGACGGGAAGGCGTGCTTGGGGTTGAAACGGGTTCATAATTTAGAGGGGGATCCCTGGGGCTAATGGGCATGCCGCCCGGCTGGAGCAGGTTGAGATTGGCCGCCTTTTGTAGATCGGTCACAAAATCTTCCATCCGCTGGTAGCGGTTGGCCGGGTCTTTAGCCAGAGCCTTGAGAATAACGCGCTCTATTTCATTGGGTAAATCGGAGCGCAATTTGCAGGGCGGGGTCACGGGGTCGCTGATGTGTTTGAGGACCACGGCCATGGGACTGTCCAGGCCAAAGGGGGGCTGCCCGGTAACGGCCTCATACAATACCACCCCCAAGGAATAAATATCGCTGCGTTGGTCAACCGGAAAACTCTGAGCCTGTTCGGGCGACATATATTGTGGCGTGCCCACGCTGGCCCCGCTCATGGTCAATTGCAGCGTGTCCTGCACCATCTTGGCCAGCCCAAAATCGGACAGCAAAGGCCAGTCTTCTTCAACCAGCAAAATATTGGCCGGTTTGACATCCCGGTGAATCATCCCCAGCCGGTGGGCATGCGCCAGGGCATTGCCCATTTGGGAGATCATATTTACCGCATAGCCCAGGTCCTGGGGCCAGCCGAGTCGCTCTTTGAGCGTGCCTCCGCCAACGTACTCCATCACCAGGTAAAACAGGTCCTGCTCGTGCCCGTAATCAAAAATGGTCAGAATGTTACGATGGCGCAACCGGGCGATGGTTCTGGCTTCGCGTTCAAAGCGGGCCACAAAGCCTTCGGCGTGGGCCAGATCGGCCTTTAGCACTTTAATGGCTACGTAACGATCCAGGCTGGGCTGGCGAGCCTTGTAGACGGTCGCCATACCCCCGTGTCCGAGTTGCTCGATAACGTGATACTGACCAATGGAGGTTCCGGTTAAGTCCATTTTTACCCCTTGTTAAGGATCCTTGGCGGTAGATACTACCATAAAATAGCTTATTACATTCTTTAAGATGGGTCAATAGGAAATTGTTCACTTGCCTTGAGGCAAAACTCCATTAGAAATTTCACCCGGGCAGAAACAAAACATTTTTTGAGTGATTGCCGGGGATGTGGTATGATGAGGGGGTTATAGCAAACAAAAACAACAACCAGACAGGCCGGGGCCACCATTTTAGTGGCCGGGAGTATGATGGAGGAGTTATGGCGCACAAAAACAATGACCAACACCTGGCTAAAGCGCTCTGGAAAATATACCATCGCCCCGGCCGCCCCGCGCCTTGGAGTGAAGGCGGCAATTTACCCTGGGACGACCCAGATTTTTCGGAACGGATGTTGCGGGAACACCTGGACCAATCGCATGGAGCGGCCTCGCGGGTAACAGGCGAACGGTTGAAGCAGATTGATTGGCTGTGGCAGAAACTGGAATTGTTTTCCGGCGCATGTCTGCTGGACGTAACCTGCGGGCCGGGCCTTTACGCGGTAGAATTTGCCCGGCGAGGCTGCGCAGTAACCGGCGTTGACTTTGGCCCGGCTTCTATTGCTTACGCCCGTGATCTGGCTTTGAGCCAGGGCGTGGCCAAGCAGTGTACGTTTGCGCAAAAAGACATCAGGCAAATGAATTACGGCCAGGCCAGCTTTGACGCCGCTATGTTTATTTACGGCCAACTGAGCGTTTTCAAAAAAAATGAAGCCCAGGCTCTGCTGGCCCAAATTGCCCGGTTTTTAAAACCGGGGGGCAAACTGGTCGTAGAATTGCTCAACCAAGACCGGGTAGATAAAAACCACAACACCTGGTGGTTCACCGACGACAAGGGCCTGTGGGGTGACAAACCCTTTTTGCACCTGGGCGAACGCTTTTGGGACGAAGCCGAGGCTATGTCCATTGAACGGTTCCACATTATCCACCTGGAAACGGGAGAGTTAGAGCAAATTATGCTCTGCGACCAAACTTACACGGTTGAAACAATGATAGAGATGATGAAACAAGCCGGCTTTGCTACGGTTGAAGTTTATCCCGGTTGGGACAACCTGCCCCTGTACGATGCAGAGGAGTGGGTGGTGTACGTAGCCGGTAAGGCGAGTTAGGCCCTGTTTAAACCTCAGAAGTCGCCAACACCGTCCGCTATCTGGTAGATTATTGCCTCAAAGGAGAGGAACCATGACCACCAAAAACTATGTTCTGGCCCACGACTTGGGCACAACGGGCAATAAAGCCACGCTCTACAACCGCGCCGGCGCTTTGGCCGGCAGCGCCTTTTACCCCTACGGCACCGAGTATGCCCACACCGGTTGGGCCGAGCAAAACCCCGCAGATTGGTGGCAGGCCGTGTGCGGCTCCACCCGCCAACTCCTCCAACAAACCAGAGTTGGCCCCACCGAAATAGCCTGCCTTGTTTTCAGCGGGCAAATGATGGGCTGCGTGCCCCTGGATAAACAGGCCCGCCCCCTGCGCCACGCCATTATCTGGGCCGACCAGCGCTCGGTGGAGCAGGAGCGCTGGGTGGGTGAGCGGGTGCCGCCGGAAGAAGTTTACCGCCTTACCGGGCATCGTCTCAGCGTCTCATATTCGTTGAGCAAAATACTCTGGCTGCGCGACCACCAGCCGGATATTTACCGCGCCGCCTACAAAATTGGCCATGCCAAAGACGCAATGGTAGCCCGGCTGACCGGCGCTTTTGTTACTGACCCCTCGGATGCGTCGGGAATGAACCTTTACGATTTGAAACAGGGCGCGTGGTCGGAGCGCATCATCGAGGCCGTTGACCTTGACCCGGCCAAACTGCCTGACCTGCGCCAATCCATTGATGTTGTTGGCGGCGTGCTGCCTGCTGTGGCCAATGAAGTTGGGGTAGCTGCCGGAACGCCGGTGGTTCTGGGTGGAGGAGATGGCCCATGCGCCGCCACCGGGGCCGGGGTGGTGGCCGAGGGGATGGCCTACAATTATGTCGGCTCTTCTTCCTGGATTGCTATGGCCAGCCAACAGCCCATTTATGATCCCGATTTTAAAACCTTTACCTTTGCCCATGTGGTGCCCGGCATGTTTACGCCCACCGGCACCATGCAGGCTGCCGGAGCCTCTTACCAATGGACGCGAGACCAATTGTGCCCGGTAGAAGTTCAGGCCGCCGCCACTTTGCGGCTCAATCCGTATGAATTAATGAATTTAAAAGCCGAAGACTCGCCCGCCGGAGCCAACGGGCTGATTTTTCTGCCCTACCTGATGGGTGAACGCAGCCCGCGCTGGAATCCGCAAGCACGTGGCGCATTCATCGGCCTGACCATCCGCCACACCCGCGCCGATATGGTGCGGGCCGTATTGGAAGGCGTCACCTTGAACCTGCGCGTCATCCTCGATGCCTTCAAGGCGCAGGGCGCGCCGATAGAGGCGATGCGCCTCATTGGCGGCGGGGCGCGAGGCCGTTTCTGGAATCGATTGATGGCCGACATCTACGGCATCCCTGTCCAACGGCTGGCGACTCTGGAAGAGGCTACCTCCATGGGGGCCGCCCTGATCGGCGGGGTTGGCGTGGGCCTGTACCCGGATTTTTCGATGAGCGAGACGATGAACGAAATCGCCGAAACAATCCTGCCCGATCCGGCGGCTCAAGCAGTGTATGAGAAAATCTACCCCGTCTTTGAGACGGCGTATCAGGCCTTGATCCCCCTCTACGAAATGATGGCTAAAACAAAATAAGTTTCAGAATGATGTGACCTGAATAGCTACCAACGGCTTTTATTTGGCAGCCCCTATTCTCTGGCAAGTTTCTGGCCTTAATGATATAATGTCGGGTAAATAAAGCCCATTTTTTTAGATAGAAAAATAACCCGGGCGTTCCCAACAAAAAATAGTTACAGAAGGGGTGGAATATGTCTGGCCATAGCAAATGGAGCACCATTAAACGTAAAAAAGGCGCGGAAGACGCCAGGCGAGGTAAGGTCTTTACCCGCCTGACCCGCGATATAATGATTGCTGCCCGCAGCAGTAGCGACCCGGCGTCGAACCCAACGCTGCGCACGGCCATTGAAAAAGCGCGGGCAGCCAACATGCCCAAAGACAACATCGAACGGGCCATTAAAAAAGGCACGGGTGAGTTGGAAGGGGGCGAACTTGAGGAAATCATCTATGAAGCCTACGGCCCGCACGGCATCCCTATCTTGATCAAGTGCCTCACCGATAACCGCAATCGCACCCTGGCCGAAGTGCGCCGCGTATTCAACCGGCAGGGGGGTAATATGGCTGAAGCCGGGGCAGTCAGTTGGATGTTTGACACCAAAGGCTATATCACCCTGGAACGCAACGACCAGGACCCGGACGAGATTTTTATGCTGGCCGTTGACGCTGGCGCCGACGATGTGGAGATTAGTAACGAAATGATTGAAATCTACACCCTGCCCATCCAGCTTCACGCCGTGGCCGGCGCGCTGGCCGACAACGGCCTTAAAATTGACGAAGCGGAATTGGCCCTTATCCCCAAAAACGAAATTGAATTGGACCCAAAAGAAACTCAGCAGGTGATGGGCGTAATTGAAGCGCTGGAAGAACTTGACGACGTGCAGCAAGTTTACTCCGGCCTGCACCTCAGCGATGCGGCCATCGCCGAACTGGCCGCGGCTTGATGCGGGTTTTGGGCGTTGACCCCGGCACCGCTATTACCGGCTGGGGCGTGGTAGAAGGGGACGGTGATGATTTGGCCATGGTGGCTTGCGGCGTGATCACCACGGCGGCAGGCACGCCGCTGCCGGAACGCCTGCAAACCATTTACCGCGAACTGACCCAAATTATAGACCGCTGGCAGCCGGCCATCTCGGCCATTGAAGAGCTGTTTTTTAGCCGAAACGCCAAAACCGCCTTGGCCGTGGGGCACGGGCGGGGAGCGGCAATGTTGGCCCTGGCCAATGCCGGACTGCCCATTATGGAATACAAACCGCTGGAAGTGAAACAGGCTCTTACCGGCCACGGCGGGGCCGACAAACAGCAAATGCAGCAGATGGTCAAACTGCTATTGTCGTTAGACGACATCCCCCGGCCCGACGATGCAGCCGACGCTCTGGCCGTAGCCATCTGCCATAGCCATTCGGCCCGGCTGCGAATGTTGGAGAGCAAATGATTGGTTCTTTGCGCGGCGAAATCATTGATAAAACAGACGACGCGGTTTTGCTTGAAGTCAACGGGGTGGGCTTTCAGGTGCTGGCCCCGGCCACGCTGCTCGATATCTTGGACGTGGGCGTTAAAACCCAACTTTTTACGCACCTGCACGTCCGCGAGCAAGAGTTGACCCTGTTTGGTTTTGCCGATAAAGAGGAATTGGATTTGTTCCGCACCCTGCTTAAAGTGCAGGGCATTGGCCCCAAAGTGGCCCTGTCCATTCTCTCGCATATCCCCATTGAAACCTTGCGCCAGGCCGTGGCCCGGGAAGAGGCGGCCCTGTTGGCCCGGGTGCCGGGCATTGGGCCTAAAAAGGCCAAACAAATTGTTTTTCAACTCAGAGATAAAATTGGCCTGGAAGACATCTTTGTAACCACCGTGCCCATTAGCGATAGCGACGGCGAAGTGATTGCGGCCTTGACCACCCTGGGCTACAGCGTGGTGGAAGCCCAGGCCGCCCTGCAACAACTGCCCCAGGAAGCCCGGAATCAAAGCGTTGAAGAAAAGGTAAGGCTGGCGTTAAGCAGTCTGGCCAAACTTTAAACCATTTAACCTCGGAGTGTTCAACGTTATTTCCCAATACAAAACTTGCCAAAAATGGTATCCAACAAATCCTCGGTCACGGTTTCCCCGGTGATTTCCCCCAGGGCTTCAACCGCCTCGCGCACGTCAATCGAAACCAGATCGGGGGAAATATCGTTTTGTTGGGCCTCAATGGCGGCCCGGATGTGGGCCAGGGCGCGTTGGAGCAAAGATTTATGCCGGGGGTTGCTCACCAGCGGTGTATCGGCCAGAGTGACCCGGCCACCCAGCACCAGATCAACAATGGCCGTTTCCAGGGTGTCAATTCCCTCTTGGGTAAGGGCAGAAATAAAAACACGGGCTGCGGCAGTGGGCAAAAAATCAGCCGGGATGGGGTGCGCCTCGGTGGCGGCCAGGTCATTTTTATTAATGACCAACAAAGCCGGTTTGTTTTTGACCAACGCCTCAATCTCCCAATCTCCGGTTTCCAGATCACCACTGCCGTCAACCACCAGCAGGGCCAAGTCGGCCCGGGCCAGGGCGTTTTGGCTGCGGGCTACGCCCATGCGTTCAACTTCATCCGTAGGCGCGGCCCGGATGCCGGCGGTATCTACCAACACCACCGGGATGCCGCCCACATTGGCCGTTTCTTCCAGGGTGTCGCGGGTGGTGCCGGGAATGTTGGTCACAATGGCCCGGTCGCCGCGCAGCAAGGCATTGAGCAGGCTGCTTTTGCCCACGTTGGGCCGGCCCACAATGGCGGCCCGCACGCCCTGGCGATAAACAATGCCGTTGTCGGCGCTTTGAAGTAACTTTTCCAGCCGCAAGGAGGCTTCACTTAAAGGACCAACGACATCCTGAAAAGGGATTTCGTCTTCCACAAAATCAATGCTGGCTTCCAAAAAAGCCAGGATATCAAGCAAGGCCAGCCGCACCCCAGAAACCTGGGCCGAAAGAGAGCCGCCCAGTTGTTCCGTAGCCACCCGCAGGGCGGCGTCGGTTTTGGCCTCAATGATGTCCAGCACGGCTTCGGCCTGGGCCAGGTCTAGCCGGCCGTTGAGAAAGGCGCGCAGGGTCATCTCGCCCGCCTCGGCGGGGCGGGCGCCCAGGCTGAAGGTCAGCTCTAAAATTTGGCGCAAGGGCGTAATGCCGCCGTGGGCTTGAATTTCAATGATGTCCTGCCGGGTGTAACTATGGGGTTTGGGCATGTAAACTACCAGGGCCTCGTCTACAACGGCCTGGGACTCAGGCTCAATAATGTGGCCGTAATGCAGGCGATAGGGCTGTAACCGGCCCGCTCCTCTGGCCGAACGAAAGAGTTGTTGGCCAATGGCGCGGGCTTCCGGGCCGCTGATTTTAACAATGCCAATACCACTTTGGCCTATTGACGTAGCAATAGTAGCTATGGTATCATCTAAACTGTACATAATTAATAGTTTTCTCCTGAAGATTCCTTAAAGGCCGGGACCTTATTCAACCGGAAAAGAAACTAGAGGGGGACACACCCCCCAAGCCTACCGGCAGTTTCTTAGTAGGATTATACCATAAGCCCCTGAACCGGGGGAGACAATGGTATCCAGACCTGAGTTGTTTTGATAGATCATGAAGAGTCCGCTCCAGTGGCTGAGCGCGGGATCAAGATTTTTCTCGTCCAGCATTCGACATAGAATTATCATCCCCTATGCTTTGCTAACGTTGGTGTTGGCTGCATTTGGCACGTTTGTGGTCACCCAACTGGTGGCCGGCAGTTTTGAAGAGCGTTTCCGCAACCAGTTGCTTGATGCCGGGCGGATTGTGAGCGATGAGATCGTCAATCGAGAAGAACTGCGCCTGGAAGTGGAACGGGCCGTAGCCAATACCATTGGCGTGCCCCAGGCCCTGGTTGATCGCAGATTTGAAGAGCTTGACAACCTGGTCTCGCCCATCATCGCCAATGCCGCCGATATTGACAGCATTGTGCTGCTGGATACCCAGGGTAAGGAAGTGCTGCGTTTGCAGCGGGAAGCGGTGTCGCCCAACGCCCCCGCCCAAACTTATCTGGGCAGCGGGGCAGACTTCTTCAACTGGCAAGCGGTGGCCCGCGTTTTGTCTGATCCTAAAGGCAACCTCAAAGAGGTGCAACTGGCCATAGACCCCACCTCAAATGAACGGATTGTTTACACCGTTGGCCCGGTCAAAATGGACGGAAAAACCATTGGGGCCGTGCTGGTGGGCACCTACCTAAAAAAAGAAGTTGAGGCCATTCGTGATCTGGCCCTGGCCGAAATCACTCTGTTTGACGACAAAGGCAATGTCATCATCTCCACCCTGGTGACCACTGAGGCCGACCGGGAAAAGTTGTCACAAGCTCTCACCCCGGAACGGTTTCAACAGGTGATTGACCAGGGCGGAGAAGTGACGCTGCTGGAGGATATAGAGGATACAGGCGCCCCGGCTGAACCGGGAGTAGAAGCGCGCGGGCAAAATTATCGTTTGGCTTTTGCGCCTTTTAAACTGCGGGACCGGATCTACGGCATTTATGCCGTAGCCCTCTCTACCAATTTCATTACCGACACCAACAACCAAAACCGTCTGTTCCTGTCTATTATCTTTTCCGGCGGGGTGGTGGCGGTGCTGGTGATTGGTTACGCCGTTTCCCAACGGATTATCCGGCCCATCATTCGCCTGGTGCAGACCTCGCAAGAGATTGCCAAAGGTAATCTGGACCAGCGCACCGGCCTCAAAGGCAAAGACGAGATTGGCTCTCTGGCCAGCACCTTTGACAATATGACGGCCGAACTGCAAAGAAAAACGGCCGCGTTGCGGGAAGAAGCCGGTAAACTCAACGCTATTCTTAACAGTATTGCTGATGGGGTAATTGTGCAAGATTTAGAGGGCAATATTATCACCATCAATCCTGCGGCTGAAGGAATTTTTGAGGCCATCGGCGGCGATTTTGCCTATTTTCAACTTCAAGAGAATGGGGTTACAAGTCAAGCATACCAACCGGGTAAAGAACAATCGTTAGAATTGCTCAATCATTTGACCGGTCTTGACTTCCACGAGTCGCGCCGTTTTGAAATAGAACGCCGATTTTTGAGCGCCCTCTCCGCGCCGGTGGTCACTTCAGATGGCGAGCGGTTGGGGTCGGTGGTGGTGCTGCGCGACATTACCCGCGAAGTTGAAGCCGAAAAACTCAAGGACGACTTCATCACCAGCATGTCGCACGAACTCAGAACCCCGCCCACCGCTATCAAAGGCTACAACGATTTATTGAAGATGACGGCCTCCAAAAAATTGGACGAGCGCGAGTTAAGCTTTATTACGGCCATCGAACAAAATGTAACCGACCTGCTCAATATCATCCAGCAAATGCTAGACCTATCGCAAATTGACGCCGGCACGTTAGGCATTGACCAGGAAACAGAAGACCTGGTGGAAATTGTGCAAACCGAGGCCGAACAATGGGCCGCGCAAATGGAAAAGAAAAACCTGGCCTTCAGCATCCATGTGCCTGATGAGCCTATCTGGATTGAAGGTGATTGGAGCAGATTGACCCAGGTGATGCATAATCTGCTCAACAATGCTTACAATTACACGTTGCCGGGCGGCAGCGTGGAGGTTTGGGTAGAGTCAAAAGATGGTCAGGTTCAGGTTGACGTAAAAGATACCGGCGTAGGCATCTCTGAAGAGAACCAGCGGTTTCTTTTTACCCGCTTCTTCAGGGCCATCCATGAAGAGAGCACTTTTGAAGTAAGTGGGGCCGGCCTAGGTTTATACATGAGCAAGGCCATTATTAAGGCTCACCAGGGAAAAATCTGGATGCAAAGCAAACTGAACCAGGGCAGTACCTTTAGTTTTTCTCTGCCGGTGTTGGAACAGGAACCGGCCCATGCAGAGAAAGACATTGTTAAGTTTGTTGAAACTTAGGCCAACTTTTGTAAAGCCGTTCTGGGCAACAATGATTTTTATTTCTAAACTGGGTATGGGTGCAAACCCGGTTTAAAAAACTCCTGCCCCAGAAATAAATATCCTGGGCGATATAACCGCAACATGGGGCAGTTATAAAAACCCAAGTCCTTAACACCGCTATTGCTTTCCAAAAAGCTTAACTTAAGTAACCCGTGAGATACAACAGCCGGGACAAGCTTAAAATTGGCTCTGCCATTATTTTAAAGCGCATCCTTTGCGCCTGGTTATAGACTCCTTATTTAAGGAAGCAATTATTCCAATGGCCGTCACTTTGTCAAAGCAGTCAGGCGGGCGCACTTTTGCCAGTTGAAAAACTCCATTCACTAAAGTGCTGGCCGTTTGGGGTTAAAGGCCGACATGATAACCGAAAGGTCCCAATCCTCACCTGGGGAAACCGGCAACAAAAACACAAAAAACGAAAATGATGAGGTGCGAAAAATCCTGATTGCCCTCATTTTTTTGCTATTGAGTTTTGCCTGTATTTTCTGCTCTTCACAAAGCGCGCTCTGGTTTATTGATGAAGATCAGGTGCAAGCCAGCATGCTTTCCGGAAACAAAGCCAACTATGAGCTTGACCCGTCAATAGCCCCGGCCCCTCTGGACCGCAACAGCATTGCCACTGAAATTGCCCATGATCAAGACACGCTCCGGCAAACGCCGCAGGCGTTGGGAATTGTGGATGAGGTTGCGTTCTTGCCCAACCCGGTTCCCACGTTGGCTCCAACCCCAACCCCTTCCCCCTTACCGCCAATCCCAATACCGCCGCCTACCCTATCATCGCCTCCCTCCCCCGTCCCTCCCACTGCGCCGCCACCTACCGCGCCCCCAGCCCCAACCACCGCGCCGCCAACTGCTGCGCCGCCTACGCCTGTGCCGCCCTCCAGCCCAACACCTCCACTGCCGACGCCAAGCCCGGCGTTGCCAACACCTACGCTCATCCCGCCCACACCCACGCCTATCCCCCCCACTCCAACCCTCGTTCCACCACCCCCGCCCAACCAACCGCCAATAGCCATAGACGACGCCGCCAATACAAATGAAAATACGCCGGTCACGGTCAATGTTTTGCTTAATGATAGCGACCCGGACGGGACGCTTGTGCCCGGCACCGTCGCGGTTATCAGCGGCCCGGCCAACGGCGCCGTTGCGGTCAATCCCGGCACCGGCCAAATAACCTATACCCCCAACCTTAATTTTAGCGGCAGCGATACTTTCATTTACCAGGTCTGCGACAATGACGGGGCCTGCGACACGGCTACGGTCACCATTACCGTTATCTCCATCAATGCCCCGCCCAATGCGGTGGATGATCCGGCGTTTACCGATCAAAATATCCCTATCACCATTACCGTGCTAAATAACGACAGCGACCCGGACGGCGACCCTCTCACCGTTATTGCGGTGGGGCTGCCCGCCAACGGCGTAGCCACTACCAACAATACCACGGTCACTTACACCCCCAACCCCGGCTTTGCCGGTAATGATACCTTCACCTACACCATCAGCGACGGCCTTTTAACCGACACAGCCACAGTGACCGTCAGCGTTAACGGCCCGCCGGTAGCGGTGAATGATACACCCAATACGGCGGAAGATACCCCTACCGTCATCAATGTGCTTGGCAACGACAGCGACCCGAACGGAGATACCCTGACCGTGATTGCCGTGGGCGCGCCCATGAGCGGCACCGCCACCATCAATGTGCCGGGCTATACGGTTACGTATAACCCCAATCCCAATATCAACGGCACCGACAGCTTCACCTACACCATCAGCGACGGCGTTTTTACCGATACGGCGGTCGTCACGGTCACCATTTTTGCCATCAACGACCCGCCGGTAGCCAACCCAGACGCCTATACCACTCCTCTCACTACTACCCTGGTTATCTCCGCCCCCGGCGTATTGGGCAATGATACGGATGTAGACGGCGACAGCCTGACCGCCAATCTGGTTACGTCGCCCGGCGCCGGCGTTCTGATACTCAACCTGGATGGGTCCTTTGTTTACAGTCCCACCGTTTTTGGCGTCTACACCTTTACCTATAGGGCTTATGACCCCATCCTGACCCCTTCCAATGAAACCGGCGTCACCATTACGGTTTTGCCGTAAAAATGCAGTTAGCAAGGGCAAAAAAATTTGTCGCAGCCATTAAACCTATCCCAGCGGGTCACAGTTTTACAAACTGCGCCCAAAACCTCTCCCAAAAAATCATTGGCTCAGTTGGCGCTGACCGTTTTCCTGGGCAGCCTGGCGGTGGCCGCGGCTTTGTTTCTGCTTTTATGGGCCACCTCCCAAAAAATACAGGCCGCGCCGCCTATTCGCCCTTTGTTGGCCGTTATCACCAATACCACCGTTATTACCCACACTGCGGCTACCACCCACCAAATGCGGGTGTATGCCAACGGCAGAATCAGCAATCAATTCCTTGACCAAAACAACCAAAACCAAATAGACCAGGATGGAAATGATATCACCGGCACCACCATTGCCGTCCGCTTTGATCAGCATACCGGCGATAATGTGGATGTGGGGGTGCAAGGCGATTTTATCCCAACAACGCCAATCACGCTTTACACTTCTCCCCACAACAACTATCCAGCCTACAGTGAGGATAGCCGGGTAATATATGCCAGCAAGGCGCTTTCATATCAAATTACCCAACGCACCCTGGCCACCCCGGCCAATAACTGTGTGATCATGGAATTGGATATTGAAAACACCGGCAGTATCTCTCTGACCGAGGGCAAGCTACTATTTATGGTGAATATAGATGTAGCTCTTTCCGAGAATGGCGACATAGGGTACTACGATCCTGCTCGTCGCCTGGTTTATCTTGCAGACGAGAATGAGGCAGCTCCGTTATACGATGGATTTGCTATGGGGGTGGCGCTGCTGCAAGGCAGTTGGCGAGGATATGGCATTAATGGGGATAGAAATGTTTTTCCTCCAGAAAGTTATCCCATTACAGATTTTGATATAAAAAATCAAATGATTACGCCCTCCAACACCATTACCAATCTCCCAGCCGACGACCATATTGTTTGGATTGTGGCCAATATCCCTGATCTTACTTCTGGTCAGACCACACCGTTGGCTTTTGGCCTGTGCGCCGCCAATGGCGCCAGCAGAAGTGAGGCCCAGGACGAGCTCATTGATACTTTTGAGAAACTGGTCAACCTCGCTGTAATAAAAACAGCTACGCCGGCGAGCGGCAGCTCTGTTTCAGTTGGTCAACAGATAACGTACACCATTGCTCTCTCCAACACGGGCGACCGGTACGTGGATAATATCGTGGTCACCGATGCCGTGCCCGCCGCCACAAATTTAGTCACCTATAGCGTCAGCCAGGGCAGCATTACGGCCACAGGCCGCCTGGTGACGGCTACGGTGGGACGGCTGTATGCCACCAGCGATACGGTCACCATGACCCTGGTGGTGGCCCCGGTGGCCACCACAACCCCAGGGGTGATTATCACTAACCAAGCCTTCATCAACAGCGAGCCAATCATCACCCAGACCAATCTGGTGACCCATGAACTGGGTACGGTTGGCCTGACCGCTACAAAAACTGCCACCCCCACTGCGGGTAGTTCGGTTTTAGCGGGCCAACAGATAACGTATACCATTGCTCTCTCCAACACGGGCGAGGGGTACGTGGATAATATCGTGGTCACCGATGCCGTGCCCGCCGCCACGGATTTGATCACCTATAGTATCAGCCAGGGCAGCATTACAGCCACAGGCCGCCTGGTAACGGCCACGGTAGGACGGCTGTATGCCACCAGCGACACAGTCACCATGACCCTGGTGGTGGTCCCGGTGGCCACCTCAACGCCCGGAACTATCATCACTAACCAGGCCTTCATCAACAGCGAGCCGATCATCACCCAGACCAATCTCGTGACTCATGAATTCAATACGCTTGGCCTGACCCTCACCAAAACCGGCCCGCTGACCGCGGCGGTGGGTGATAGCCTTGTCTATAGTTTCACCGTTGCCCTGAGCGGCACAAAATCTGTCACTGCGGTTATGGTAACCGATAGTATCGCCGGCAACACCGGCTACAGCAGCGGCGATGTCAACAGCAATAATCTCCTGGAGACCGGCGAAACGTGGGTGTACACGGCCGCCTATACCATCCAACCCACCGATACTCATCTACTGGTAAACACCGGGACTGTTTCAGGCAAAGATCTGAGCAATAACAACGTGGTTGCCACCGACACCCACACCACCACCCTCTCCTTTGACCCGCAATTAGTGGTGGTCAGCAGCGGCCCGGCCGTGGCCAACCTGAACGAGACTGTAGTTTTTACCTTTATTGTGATCAATTATGACATGCAATCTCTCTTTCTGTTTGGTTTGGACCTGATCAACATCGCCAGCATTGGCGACGGTTCCCCCATCAGTATCACCCAGGTCACCGATACGCTGGCCGGGGAAGCCGCCTATGCGTTTGGAGATTGGAATAACAATAGCACCCTTGATGGAGGCGAGGGTTGGGTTTATACGGCCAGCTATACCATTCAGGCCGCCGCGCCCAACCCCTTAACCGGCGTAGTGGTGGCCGTGGGCCGGGATATGGAAGGCGATGAACTGACAGCCACCAGCGATGTCCATTTTACGTACCTGAACCTGCCGGACGCCGGAAATAGTACCTTTATGCCAATTATTTTTAAGAATGGGCCTTGAATTAATGCCCAAAATGGGGTAAAGTGTATAGGCAGAAGAGAACAGAAGAGGTTGGCGCGACAAAGTTTTTGGGAAAATTTTGCCGCCAGGGCCATTAATTAGGGGCAGAGGATAATGTTTGCAGATTGTGTCTATAGCGCCTACAAAAATACCTGCTGCTTCAGAATGGCAGAATAAGCAATCAAAAAACGAAAACGACGGCTGGCGCAGAACTTTGCTGGCGCTCATTTTTCTGTTGTTGAGTTTTGGCTGTATCCTCTGTTCTTCGCAAACCGCCCTGTGGCTCATCCGGGAAGAGCAGGTTGAAGCCAGCATGCTCTCCCCGAGAATAGCCAATTACGGCACGGACCTGTTGCTGGCGCCGGCCCCCCTGAACCAGAGCATTATTGCCGAAGTGGCCCGTGATCAGATTGCGCTTCAAGCAGCCAATGGTTCCGGCGTGGTCAGTGAAGTGGCCCTCTTGCCCAATGCTTGGCCCACCTTTACCCCCACTCCGGCCCCTACCCCTTTGCCATCTCCTTCGCCCACTGCCATTCCGCCCACCTTGCCGCCGCCTTCACCAACTACACTGCCCACACCTACCACACCCCCAACCCTGGCCGCCTCGCCAACGCTGGTTCCCCCATCGCCAACGCCTGTTTTGCCCACCGTTACCCCTGCTTTACCTTCCCCGACGGTTGCGCCACCTTCACCAACCTTTGTTCCGCCCACCGCCACTCCCCTGCCGCCCACTTCGCCGCCACCCACCTTGCCGCCGCCTACGGCCACCCCCATCCCCCTCCCACCGCCGAGTGTCGCTTTTAGCGCGGCAAATTATAATGCAAACGAAGCCGATGGTTTGGTGACCATAACGGTAAATCTCAGCGCAATTTCAGGGCAAACCGTCAACGTAAACTACGCCACCGCCGATGGTTCAGCCACGGCCGGCAGCGACTACACCGCCACCAACGGCGTGTTGACTTTTCTGCCCGGCCAGATCAGCCAAACTTTTGCTGTAACCATCATCAACAACGCAGTTGTCGAGGGGAACGAGACCTTTTTCGTTACCTTGAGTAATCCTGTTAACGCTACCCCAGGCGCGCCCAACCCGGCCACGGTGACAATTATTGACAATGACCAGCCCACCGTTCAATTTGACCGCCCCATTTATACCGTGAGTGAAGATGTAGGCGCAGCGCTCGTTACCGTCACCCTGAGTGTGCCTTCACCGTTTACCGTCACCGTAGATTATGCCACCAGCGACGGTTCGGCGACGGCCGGCAGCGACTACACCGCCGCCGGTGGCACTTTGCCTTTTGCGCCCGGCCAAACCGCCAGCGCCTTTACCATACCCATTACCGACGACATTCTGACCAACGAGTTCACCGAAACAGTCAACCTCACTCTCAGTAACCCCACCAACGCCGCGCTTGGCCCGCCCAACCCGGCCACGCTGGAAATTGTGGACAACGACGGGCAACCGGAAGTGAGTTTTATTTCTACAGAGTTCAGCGCAAACGAGGGCGATGACGGCGGAACAGGTATCGTCACCGCTACCGTTGCCGTTACGCTCAGCGCGCCATCGGCCCTGGCGGTTACGGTCACTTATAGCACCACCGACGGCAGCGCCACTTCTATTCCACCTCTCCCGCCGCCCCCCCTGGGCAATTATGATTATAATCCCGTGAACGGCGCGCTGATTTTTGCGCCCAATCAAACCGGCCAGAATTTCGTTGTCCAGGTCATTAGTGATACCGTTAATGAGCAGCCGGGCGAAACGTTAACGCTCACCTTGAGCAGCCCGGTTAACGCCACGCTTGGCGCTACCCCGGTATCCGCGCTCACCATTGTGGACGATGACGGTTGGGGTTGCAACCCTATTGGCTCCGGCACGGGACCGGAAGTATATCCAACTACCCCCCCAAACGGCTCTGAAAGAAATCTTACCTGTGGCGCCGCAATTGTGGTTGACCTGGGTGGATACCCCATCATCATGAATGATGACACCAACTTTTATGAATTGGTTTATTACGAACTTGGGGCAGGGTTGGGGATTATGCTGGACAAAGTTATTATTCAAGTTGGCCCAACTAATAGCGGCCCCTGGTTTACCGTTTTTTACTGGGGCGATAACCTGGCCGATACCAATACCAATCTTTGGCCCACGTACGGCCCGCCGGAAAATAACAATGCCGACCTTAGCGCCGCCGTTCTTTACAACGGCACCCCCTTCATTGTTCCGCCTGCCCCTGATACCGGCATCCAAATAGACGTAGACGCCCGCGCCCCCGCCGACCTTGGCCCGTATCAATACGTGCGCATTTTCTCGCCTTTTAATGAACTCGGCGAAGCAGCCCAAGTTGACGGCCTGCAAGTGATTCCTTAAGCTTCTCGGCAAGCAAGTTTATTGGCCCTGGTCAGCGCCAACAAAGCAAAAGACAACTTGGTCTGAGCAAGTTGTCTTTTTTATACGCTCCCAAATTCTACATACGCTTATGTCATTTCGAGGCCATAGGCTGAGAAATTCCCGGAAGCTCGCTTGAAAACATTAAGCCGTAGGGATTTCTCGCTACGCTCGAAATGACATGGAGCCTGTGTCAAGCTTTTCAGACAGGCTCTAAAGACGAACGAACCGCCGGTTCGTCTGGAACCTTTAGGGGCTTATATAATTGATGGTTATCAAGTAGTAGCTTCCACCGGCGCGCGGCCAATCAATCGCCGGAAGAAATTGCCGAATTCGCCATACCGCCAGGAAACCAACACCGGCACGGCGTTGAAAATAGAAGAGTAAGTGCCGCTGATAATGCCCACCAGGATGATGGCGGTAAATTGCCTGATGGTACTGCCGCCAAACAGCAAAATAGCCAGCACCACAAAAACGGTGCTCAACGAAGTGACGACGCTACGATTGAGCGTTTCTAACAGACTCCGGTTACAAACAACGCCATAAGGTTCCATGCGATACCGGGGGAGATTCTCCCGGATGCGGTCGAACACAATAATGGTATCATGCACCGAGTAACCGATAACGGTTAAAATAGCGGTGAGGAAAAGGGCGTCAATTTCCCAACCGGCTACCAGCCCGGCAATGGCAAAAAAGCCGGCCGTCACCAAAATGTCGTGCAGCATGGCCACCACTGCGGCCACCCCATACCGGAAGGCGTTGGGCACGGCCCGGAAGGCAAAGTACAGGTAAAGCAGGATCGCCACCGCTGCTACGGAAACAGCGATAAGGCCGGCCCGGGTTACCTCTGCCCCAATTGTGGGGCCAACAGAGTCAAACCGCAACTCCTCAAAGTTACCCAACTGCGTTCTCAATTGGGCCTGGAGCGTTGATTTGGCCTCGTCGGGTAAAAACTTGGAACGAACCAGAATTGTTTCTTGCCCCAATTGTTCGGCCGTGGTCACAGTGGCATCCTTATAATCAACGCCGCCGTAGGTGAAGCCGGTAAAAATTTGGCGAACCTGGCTGGGCCGGACCGGCTGCTCAAACTGGAGTTCCATCAACGAGCCGCCCTCAAAATCAATGCTGGGTTTCAAGAGGGAACCAAATTGGGCCATCGAAATGCCCATGGCCATCAAGCCGGGGATAATGACCAGGACCGATAGAAGATAAAACCATTTACGTTTGTCCACAATAGCATACAAACCTTTGGCCCAGCGGGGCACTTTGGCAAACCTCTCTTGCAAGGCAAAACCCATCAAAAAGACGCTGTTTTTTAGTCCTTCGCCGGTTAAACCCAACATAAAACGCAGGAAGGTCCGCGTGACCGTGACCGCCGTAAAGATATTGGTGACCACCCCCAGGGCCAGGGTTACGGCAAAGCCCTTGACAATGCTGGCCCCAAAGTTGGAACCAAACCAGAACAAAATGGCGCAGGTAATGAGCGTGCTCACCGCCGAATCTCGAATAGAAGGCCAGGCGCGGGAGAAGCCAAGTTCCATGGCCCTGTTCAGGGTGCGCCCGGCCCGCAGTTCTTCTTTCAGGCGCTCAAACACCAGGATATTGGCGTCTACGGCCATGCCCAGGGAGAGAATAAAGCCGGTGATGGCGGGCAGGGTGAGCGTGACCGGGATGATTTTGTACAGGCCAAAGTTGAGCAGGCCATAAATCACCATGGCCAGGGCGGCCATAAAGCCCGGCAGGCGATAGTACACAATCATAAACAGCAGCACCACAATCAGCCCAATGGTGCCGGCGCGAATGCTCTTTTGCACCGAGTCCTGCCCCAGCGTTGGCCCCACCGAACGGCTTTCCACTACTTTTAGCGGCACGGGCAGCGCGCCGTAGCGCAATTGAATGGCCAGGGCCTGCCCTTCCGTCAAGTCGGCATTGCCCAGGGAGATGGTGCCGTTCTTATCAATTCTGGCGTTGATCACGGGGCAAGAGATGACGGTTTTATCCAGCACTATGCACAGGAAACGGCCAATATTGTCTCCGGTGTGTTCGGCAAACCTGTTGGCCCCCTCATCTTTGAGGCTGAAGTATATTTCAACCACCCGGGTATCGGGATTGAAACCGGCATTGCTTACTTCTTCCAGGTCGCCGCCGGTGATGACGGTTTCGTAGACCTGCGCCGGCGCCGTGGGTTCTGCTGAAGGCTCTTCGCCTTCGGCGGGGGCCTCGGCCGGGGTTTCGGTTTCTTCAGGTTGGGCGCCGCCAAAGGTGGTTTGGATAACGGCGCCGTCGGGAATAGGCGTGAGGCCGGCGTCTACAAATTCCAGCAGGCCGGTTTCGCGGATGGTGCTGATGGCCAGTTCCGGGTCGGAGATGCCGGGCAGTTCCACAATGATGCGGTTGTCGCCCTGTAGTTGCACCAGCGGCTCGGTTACGCCCAGGCCATTGACCCGGTTATCTACAATAATCCGGGCCGCTTCCATGGCCCCCTCCGGCAATTCCTGGCCGGTGGGCAGGTCGGCTTCCAACACCACTTGCAGGCCGCCCTGCAAATCCAGGCCCTGGTGAACTTTAACGCTGCGTTGTTGGCTGCCTTGCCAGGGCATTAAAACGGCCCATAAGGGAGTTGATTCTACGGAAATTTCGCCTTCGGCCTGGGCCGGAAAAACGTACTCCAGATCATCAACGGCCACAATCCAGGCCAACAGGGCGGTCAATAAAAGAATACCAATCAGAATACTGATGTTGCGTCTGTCCATAAATGAAACTACTTTCTAGTTTGAATTTTAGAAAGAGTAGTATAGCACAGTTTGGTGATTGCCAAAAAAATCCCCCGCCTGGAATTGAGGCGGGGGGACGAATTAATAAAACTCGATTGGTTGGATACATCAAGCGTGGCTTTTAGTTAGAGTGTATTTCATTTTTGGGGCGAGTTTGACCCATCTACCCAAAATTCACCACAGAGACGCCGAGAACGCAGAGTTTTTTCTCCGCGACCTCTGCGCCTCGGCGGTGAGACAATATTCGCCCAAAACTGAAATGCTCCCTTTTAGTTACGCCGCAGGATAACCGGCACGTAAATGAACTGGGCGTTGGTGGCGGAAAGGCTATAGTTAGAATCGCCGCTGCCATTGTACGCCCGCACGTGATAGTAATAAACTCCGGCAACCACAGTATTGCTGTAGGTGGTTACATTGGGGCCGGTGGTACCTATTTGCGTCCAACCGCTCAGGCCATTGGCCGACCGCTCAATCTTAAAGCCGGTTTCGCTAATGCTGTTGTCCGTCCAGGCCAGGTTGATCTGGGTGGGCGAAACCTGGGTGGCGCTTAGATTGCTGGGGGCAGTGGGCGCGCCGCCCGGCGGGGCCGAGGTGGTATCATTGGCCGGGCCGGCGTAAGTAGAGTCGCCCAGGCTGTTGTAGGCCCGCACCCGGTAGTAGTAAGTGGCGCTGGCGAACAGGCCCACATCATTATAAGTGGTTACATTTGCTACCACCGTAGCAATTTGGGCCCAAGGCCCGGCGCCTGTTAGCGAGCGTTCAATCTTAAACCCATCCTCGTCGCTGCTGTTATCCGTCCAGGCCAGGTTGATTTGATTCTGGGCGCTGGTAGTGGCGCTTAACCCGGTGGGCGGATCGGGGGAGCCGGCTACGGTCCAGCCCATATCTTTGAAGATGCCCAGAACAACGGGGCCAGGGTTGTGTTCTGCCTCTCCTGACGCCAGAGAGTATGTCATCAGGGCATTCGCTGTACCGTTAAATATTTCATCAACGTGGGAATAACTGGAACCACTATCCCAGGTGGAAGGGGTATACAGTTTGACCCGGGTACCGCCGTTGGCGGCGTTGGCATTGGTCCCATTAAAATAGACGCCCCCGGCATTGCCCAGAAGGGCGTTGCCCAAAGCAACAGAGTTATTAGGATAATTCAGAAGTTTAGTGGCACTATTGCCATCTTCGCTGAAAAGATCAAAGCTGGCGGGGCTGGTGGTATCTTTGCCTACGCCGCCGCTATACTCCAAAAAACCGATAAAGCCTAAACCGTGGCATAGCTCGTGCAGTACCACGCTAACAAAGTCTAACTGGCCGCCGGGGTTGCCGTCTGTACCATAATACCAGCTAAAGGTACTACTGAAGTTGGCCCGTATATCCGCCACGCCGGGGTCCAGATCGCTATTGGCTAACGAATTGGCTAACGCTACCGCATACCAGGTGTTAGGAGTTGGAGCATTTGCAAAATTCCTATAGTAATTTCTTGCCCCGGCCGAACCAAGGACACCCGACGGCAAATCCGACCGCCAACAGGCATCCACCTCTATGGGCACATTTGAGGTAAGGAGCGAAGCCCAGATATTGGCAGCGTGCAAAAAAGCATTTTTGGCATCATTGGGCCAGGCCGTGACCGTTCCGGTACAACTGGCCGGATTCCAATTGACGTTGATGGTGGCGGCCTGGATACCCAGTTCGGCCTGTTTGGGAGGAGGTACATAAAAAGGGAAAAACCGATCATCGTAACGCACCACCACTTCGCGTCCTGCCCCTAATGCTTCCGCTCCAACTTGCGAAGCCGGATTTGCGTTGGGTATAAAAGCCACCAGTACTAAGGCAAACAAAATCAATCCAATAAATAAAGCAATTTGTCTGTTAAAACCTTTCATGAATATTTTCTCCTAATTAAATAAATGAGTTTTTAGAAATTTGGTGATGACCACAAACAGGGGCGGCGGCGGCCCCGGTTATGGGCCTCATTACGGACAATCCTGTAGAACGATTATTCACTTTTGAGGTGACGGGCCAAAAAACTACTCAACGGTTTTTGAAATCCGCCTCCCATTTTAGACGATTTGGGGTTACTTGTAAACCCACAAATTTGAGGGTTTTGGCCAAAGATAAAAACTGGTTATGGTAAAACAGGCCCGGGGCATCAGCTTTTCCCATTGTAGCAAAAAAAAGGGATCTTGTCACTAACTTTTTGGGGGTAAACTTCAAGCCGTCGCAAATAATGTAGGAGTTGCGCACGTTCCAGAGGTGACAGTCACTTTGTAAGTGACTGTCACCTCTGGAATGCATCAACGATTTGCGTAAGTTCAAAAATAAACAAATAACGCGAATATACCTAAAAATAATAAAAATCGTCCGCGCTATTCGTGTCATTTTGTGGTCTACAAGGGGTTAGACAAACCCTGATGGATCAAGGCTCTTGCTTAAAGCTTGGCCTTGATCAACCGGCGCGCCTCGCCGGGTTGGGCGTGGCGGCCGGTGGCCAACTTGGAATAGACCAAATCGCCGTTGACCACCACCTCAAATTTGCCGCCGCTGGAAGGGATGATCTTAACGGACTCGAGCTGGGCCTCAACGGCGTTATCTTGCATCAATTCATTGAACAGGCTCACGGCCTGGGGGGTATAGTTTCAAACCCGGCAATACTCAATGGAAATGGTTAACATTGGATAACTCCTTGAAAAATTGTGAATGGTGAATGGTGAATGATTAATGGCGAATGACTCAGCCGATTATTTGCCTGCAACCTCTAGCTTCTGCCTTTGGTTGTCTTTGCTGATTCAAGCAATTAATTTTCCACCATTATTTTCTGGCCGGGCGGCGACGCTGCGGCTGTTGGGTAGGATGGGTCAGCGGGCTGGTGGCCAGGCCGGGTTTGCGGCGGCGATAGATCATCAGGCCAAGGCCAATCAAAATCATCACTATGCTCACCATTTGCGCCACCGGAATGCCGTAGGCTGTCCAGGCGTCGGGGCGGAAACTTTCAATCAATATCCGGCCCAACGGATACCAGATGAGATAAAGCGAGGCAATATCGCCATCATATAATTTATGGTAATACTTGCGCCCCAGCCACATCAACAAAACAAACCCAACCAAGTTCCAGATTGACTCATACAGAAAGAGGGGATGGAACAAGGTGCTCTCCAGGGGATAGGTGGTGAGATCATTATACGGCGCAAGGCGTTGATTCGCGTCGGTAATGAGAATGCCCCAGGGTAAATTGGTGGGAGGGCCGTAAAGCTCCTGGTTGGCATAGTTGCCCCAGCGGCCAATGGCCTGGGCCAGGATCATCCCGGGGGCAGCGATGTCGAGCCAGCGCCATACATTCAAATGCTGGCGGTAACAGTAAATCAGAATAGCCAAAACACCGCCCACAATTGCCCCAAAAATCCCAATGCCGCCCTCCCAGATAAGCAAAGCGGTTGGAAAAGGCACAGCCGCGCCAAACAGGTTGAGCGTGGTAAAGGGGTGTTCAATAAAATAATAGGAGAAATCGCGACTGGTTCCGGCCGGGCTGGACAACACGTGATAAAGTCGCGCGCCCAGGATACCGAAGATCAAACACCAGATGAGAATATTCCAGGCATGTTCCGGGTCTTCATTGCGGCGCTTGGCTTCAAGCGAGGCGATGTAGGCGGCGGCCAACGCGCCCAGCACAATTAACAGGCCGTACCACCGCACGGTGAAAGGTCCAAATTCAAAAAGAATGGGATCAATTGGGGATGGCATATTTTCTCCTCATTTTTACCGGGTGAGTTATAAAACGCGGTGTATTATAGCACAGTCTTACGTATAATCAATACTCACCGGCGGCAATTTTCTCAAGCCCATCCCCTTTTGCCCAACCCTTACCTGCTTCCCATGCTTTTGGTGATTAATCCCAAGTGTGGTAAGATACGGCGATTTTATTTGGTTATATCTAATTTTGGAAGGAGACAATTGGAGATGCGAACCCCAATTATTGCCGGAAACTGGAAAATGCATAAAACCATTGCCGAAGCCGTGCTGCTGGCTCGCCAGGTCCGCGAGGCGGTAGCCGACATTGAAGGGGTGGAAGTGGTGTTGTGCCCGCCTTTTACGGCGTTGAGCGCGGTTGAGGATGTGATCACCGAGAGTAAAATAGGCCTGGGCGCGCAAAATATGCACTGGGAAGACCAGGGCGCGTTCACGGGCGAAGTATCGCCCCTGATGCTGAAAGGTTGGTGTGATTACGTGATCATCGGCCACTCCGAACGCCGCCAATATTTTGGCGAAACCGACGAAGGAGTGAACAAAAAAACCAGGGCGGCTCTGGCGCATCATCTCAAGCCCATTGTGTGTGTGGGCGAAAACCTGGCTCAAAATGAAGCCGGCGAAACCGAATCCTTTGTCGGCGGCCAGGTAAAAGCCGCGTTTGCCGATTTGCCCGCCGCAGAAGCCCAAAAAGTGGTGGTGGCCTACGAGCCAATCTGGGCCATTGGCACCGGCAAAAATGCCGAACCTTCCGACGCCAATAACATCATCGGCGGGGTTATCCGGGATACGCTGGCCAAAATATATAGCCAAAACGTGGCCCAACAAATCAGAATTCAATACGGCGGCAGCGTTAAACCGGATAACATTGAGGCTTATATGGCCCAGCCCCACGTTGACGGCGCCCTGGTGGGTGGGGCCAGCCTTAAGGCCGATAGCTTTGTGGCGCTGGTCAAAGGCGCGCTGGTTAAATATCGTTAAAATGAACTTTTTCGCGTGACATGTCCGGTTGGTCTACCCTTTTTTGGCTCATTGTTTCTTTTGCCGTAATGTACCCCCTGAAACGTTGGATTAGCGCCCACGTGCAGGGGGTTGCTTTTTTATTGACCGGTAGCCAGAAAGCCGCCATGTGGGTTTTTTGGGTGTTGTTTTTACCCGGCACTTTTTTGCACGAACTCAGCCACTGGCTCACGGCCAAATTGCTGCGGGTCAAAACGGGCCGTTTTTCCTTGTGGCCCAAACAACGGCGGGGACAACTCCAGATGGGCGCGGTGCAGGTGGAAGTGGCCGACCCTTTCCGGCACAGCCTGATCGGTTTGGCCCCGCTTATTTTTGGCAGCATCGCTATTCTGCTGATTGGTTTGGGCTGGCTGGAGTTAGGGGGAGTGGGCCAGGCCCTGACCGGCGGCGACCTGGAAGTAATGTGGCAGGTTATAAGCAAAGTGCTGGGCACCCCCGACGTGTGGTTGTGGCTTTACCTGATTTTTGCCATTTCTAATGCCATGCTGCCCAGCGCCTCGGACCGCGAAGCCTGGTGGAGCGTGCTCATTTACCTGGGGCTGGCCCTGTTCCTGGCCATTGGCCTGGGCCTGAACCCCACGCTATCGCCCCAACTCCAGCAGCTTGGCCTGACCCTTATTGCCCATCTGCTCTATGCTTTTCTCATCACCATTGCCGTGGATATACTCTTTATTTTGGTGATTTTTTTTATCGAAACGTTTTTTGCCTGGGTGTTGGGCCGGCAGGTACGATATAATCATTAACCGGCACCCATCTCCAACCATCCCCAAAAACCCAAAAAATTCAGCGCCGTTTGCCTGACAACCCACAAGCGAGTATACTCTGCCCGGACGCCTTGCCACCTTGTTTCCACTAATCCAAAACCGCCTGTTTGATGAGGAGTCCCAATCATAAACCTCAGGATAGCCCTCGTATCCAATGCCAAAAAGAGGTGTTTTAGGCTAAAGATTGGCGTTTCTGTGTTCTTTCCGCAAAAGTTGGGGAATTTTGAACAGCAGCGATCCGGTCAATGGTAGACCTTAGAATCAAAGGAGGATTCAATTATGGCTTCACACGTGTGGCATCAATTTTATGATCCCGAAGTACCTACTTCAATTGATTATCCCGCTAACCCGGCCGACTATTTTTTGCGCAAAAGCGCCCAAAGATTTCCCCATAACATTGCCCTCATTTTTGGCAGCCTGGCCCCTGTAGTTGGCGAAGTCCACAGTAAAATGACTTACCAGAAACTCGATGCCCTGGTGGATCGTTTTGCCGCCGGCCTGCAAGAGTTGGGCTTACAAAAAGGGGACCGGGTAGGCATTTACATGCCCAACTGTCCCCAGTATGTCATTGCTTATTACGGCACGCTGCGAGCGGGCGGCATTGTGGTGCCCTGCAACCCGCTCAACGTGGCCCGCGAGGTGGAGCAGCAGTTCAATAACGCCGAGGCCACCTATGCCGTGGTGTTGAGTATGCTCTATCCAAATATCAAACAGGTGCGCGCCAAAACCTCGCTCAACCACGTGATTGTAACCAACATCAAAGAATACTTCCCCGGCTTGCTCAAAACCCTGTTTACAGTGGCTAAAGAGAAAAAAGGCGGGCACCGGGTTGATATTTCCGGCGACCCCCATACCACCTGGTTTCAAGATTTTTTGTCTTCCGCCCCGGCCAAACCCCAACCCGTTGAAATTACGCCAGACGACACCGCCGTGTTAATGTATACCGGCGGCACCACGGGCGTGCCCAAAGGGGCCCAACTAACCCAAAAAAATATTGTCAGCAACGCGCTCCAGGCCGCGGCCTGGCTGATGGGCGGCGGCACCGGCACCGATGGCGAAGAAGTGATGCTCACCGCCCTACCTATGACCCACAGTTACTCCATGACCGTTTGTATGAATCTGTCGGTTTTCCACGGCCATACGCAAGTGATCATCCCCAATGCGCGGGATATTCCTCATTTATTAACCGCTATTAACAAACACAAACCCACCCTTCTGCCTGGCGTGCCCACCCTGTACACTGTTATCAACAATAATGCCGGGGTTAAAGCAGGCAAATATGATCTAAAATCCATCAAAGCCTGCATCAGCGGGGCGGCGGGCTTGCCGGTGGAAGTGCAACAAGAGTTCCAGCGGATCACCGGCGGCAAATTGGTCGAAGGCTATGGTCTCAGTGAGGCCTCGCCGGTAACCCATGCCAATCCCCTGGGCAGCGGCGGGCGGATTGGCACCATTGGCGTGCCCATCCCCGATACCGAGGCCAAAATTGTAGACAACGAAACCGAAGAAAAGGAATTAGGGCCAGGCCAGACCGGGGTGCTTTGCATTCACGGCCCCCAGGTGATGAAAGGTTACTGGCACATGCCCACCGAAACGGCCAACACCCTGCGCGAACACGCGGACGGAAAAATATGGCTGCATACCGGCGACGTGGCCGAGATGAGTGAGGATGGTTTTTTCCGCATTGTGGACCGTAAAAAAGACATGATTCTGGCGGCCGGTGGTTTTAATATCTATCCGCGCGATATTGAAGAACGGCTCTACGAACATCCCAAAGTGCTCGAAGCCGCCGCCATTGGCGTGCCGGTGGGCGGCACCAGCCAGCGCCCCAAAGTATTTGTTGTGCTCAAAGAAGGCGAAGCCGCTACCCGGCGAGAGTTGATTGATTGGTGTAAAGAAGGGCTGGCCGAATACAAAATCCCGCGCTACGTTGAGTTCCGTAATGAGTTACCCAAAACAATGGTGGGTAAAATCCTTCGCCTCCAGTTAATGGCCGAAGAACAGCAAAAGGCCAAAGAGAAAGCCGAAGACAAGGCCAAAAGAAAAGCAGAAAAAGAACCGCACGGGGAACCGGAAGAAGAACTGATTTAAACCCTATAAGGCTCAACAGCGACAATTTTTGGTGCAGGAAAATCAACTCAGTTGCAGGGTAGCAAAGTAGCAGGGTAGCAAAGTAGCAGAGTAACGCCTTTGTTACCCTGCTACTTTGTTACTCTTTAAACGTGCCTCTGTAGCGTCTGTCATTCTTACTTTCTTGTTACTTTATCAGAGTTTTTGCATAAACTTAAAAACGGTATCCGCCCGGCCGGGTAAATTTTCGTGCCCGTAATCAGGATAAAGGGCCATTGACTTTTTGGCCTTGATTTTATTATAAGCGGCAAATTGGGTTGACGGCGGGCATATTTTATCCAGCAGGCTGACAAACATAAGCACCTCACCCCGAATGCGCGAAGCCAGGTGTTGCACGTCAATGTAACCCAGTTTGGTGAATAACTCCTCCTCGCGCTCGTGGAGCGGGTCAAAACGGCGGAAATAGAGGTGCAGTTCAACGTAAGCTTGCTCGGCCAGGTCAATTTCCCACACTCGCTGATAGTCGCACAAAAAGGGATACACCGGCGCCACCAGTTTGAGGCGGGGTTCCAGCGCGGCGCAGGCCAGGGTCAACCCGCCGCCTTGACTGCCGCCTGTGGCGCCCACCCGGTTTTCGTCCACGTCGGGCATATCCATTACAATTCTGGCTAACTGGGCCGTGTCCAGAAAAATCTGGCGATAGAGCATCTTCTCCGGGGCATCGGCCAGGCCGCGCACAAT
>JAFGDY010000287.1 GCA_016931895.1 Anaerolineae bacterium | reverse complement strand
CTATTTTCTTGGATTAACACTCATATAGATTTTCGCCTATTTGAAAAGTGTCAACTTAACTATTCGTAAGAGATGAACCATCCCAATAATCGTGAAGGAATAAACAGTTACTGTTATGTTGTTAGAAAATTCGGCTCATTTTTGGCCCAATTGGGTTGCAGCAACGCTCAATTTGCCTCCTCTTCAGAGAGGAGGCGCAGTCCGCGGCTGGGGGTGTCATCATTTAGGTGGTTGCCAACTTGTGCAACCGCTTCAAGTTCCAGGCCAAACAGACCAGGCACCATTCTCCGGCGGCGGACTGCAAACCGCGCAGCGAGAATTGCCGGAACCCCAATACCTCCTTGATAATGCCAATGACCGGCTCGACTGTGGACTTACGCAAGCCGTAAATGGCTTGGCCCAGTTCGGTCTGAAGCTTGTAGGCCATTTTGACGATCGGGCTGGCGTCATCAGGGGGTGGCTCAGGCGTTTGGGCAAATCGTTCTTGCCAGCTACGGTGATGCGGCTCACGCCCGGTGGCAATGAAAGGCTCAATCTGCCGGGCCTCCAAGTCCTGGATGTTCCGGGGGGCAAAGTAGATTTTGTCCAAGGCGGCGGCTTTGGGTTGGCCAATCTCAGGCGGGATGGCATCGACCGTAGGAATGGCTTCATAAGTATCGACCGGATGATTCGACAAGCTGTGACCCACGACAAACAAATTCTCCTGCTCCACGGCGATCTGGACATTGTAATGCTGATCAAAACCGGCATTGGTGCTATTCTTCATAATCTGGGAGTCTGGATCAGTAAAGTTGTATTGATCCTTGGCCCGGGGGCCGCTCTGCTGGGGCGGCTTGGGTTCTGGCCCTCGTGGTTTGCGCCCACTCTCTTGAGCCTTTTCGGCCCGCAACCGCAGCCTCGTATTCAGCCACCTCCACCTGATAGCGCTCGGCCGCCCGGGCCTCCAAGACAGCCTTGGCCTGGGCCAGGTTCAGCAAGCGTTCTTGTCGAAAAGCCACCTCAGTTTCGATCGTCAAGCCTGGGGGCCATTCGGTTGCATCAGTTTGTTCACCCAAGGCCAACAACTCCTCGATTTCCTGCTGCAAGCGGGCTTCCAGTTCCAGCAACCGACCATAACTGACCGCTTTGCTCTTGGAGGCATCCGCATGGATCTTGCTCCCATCCAGACTAATATTACCCAAGGTCAGGTATCCCAGCTCGTGGGCAATCAGCAAGACCTGAGCAAACACCAACTTGATCTCGGCCAGAAACTGCTTGCGAAACCAGGCCAGGGTCGAATGATCCGGATGCAGCCCGCCCGCCAGAAAGCGAAAGGAAATGATCTCATAGGTGGCCTGCTCGATCTGGCGGGAACTGAAGATACCGGTGGCGTAGGCATACAGCAACAGCGCCAACAGCACTTTGGGATCAATCGGTTCGCCGCCCGTCGCCGCATAGTAGGTGTAAAAAGCACTCAAATCCAGCATTCCCACGATTTCCACAATAAAGCGGGCCAAATGATCAGCCGGCAGACAATCATTGATGGTCAGCTTTTGCTGACCGGATTGTTCATAATCAACCGTTTTGAACTTGCGGGCCATAAGCGGGTTCTCCTGCCAAGTGCATCAGATTTGCTCAATGACCGCAATTTTACTGTAAATCAAATTCGGAGGGAAGCCGCTCTCTCCGACAAACTGCTAGTTGCTCTGAGCGACCAACGGGAGCGAAGAATCTCCTCATAACGGTTGCAAACAATAACTCATAGGAGATTCTTCACTCCGCTTCAGCCGCTTCGCTTCCAAGCTTCGTTCAGAATGACATGTCGAATTACCGAATCATCACGAGTATATTCATAATCGTTGTTGGGCCAGTCGGGTGGCCTTAAAGCAGGAGTTACAGCAAATTTCACCCATTTTCATCAGGGGGCGGCGTGGCGGTAGGGATAGGCGTTGGCGGAGAATTGGGGCTGGGGCAGATACGCAAACCGGCCCAGGCCGGATTGTAAGCTGAACTGTCTAACTCCAACGCTTTCAAGAGCCAGGGAACTGCCTGGTTGCATAACGGCGGTTCCAAATAGGCAAAGGCCAGCCCCAGGCTATAGTAGTACTCTACGGGCGCCGATGATCTTTCTTTAAATTGAATGTTGATTTGGGCTTTTTGACTGCCATCGGGTTGCACATAAGCCACACTGTCAATGCGGTTGGGCCAAAAGATCACTTTTATTTCATAAGGTATGTTTTCGGGTTGGGGCAGGTTATTGAGATCAAGGAAAAGATTTCCACTGGTAAAATTGAGCGTGGCTGCGCCAGAAGTTTGGCTAAAAGTTTGGGTGAGGGTGAACGATTGGGCTGAATCCACCAAAACCGTCTGGCTCTGGATGGATTGCACAATAGTCTCAGCGCAAGACTCTTCTGAGTCGGGCCGGAGGGTAGATTGATAACTTACCGGATGGAGTTGGGCTACATAATTATTATTGTCGGTATCCGGTTTAGCGAAACGCCCTCGTAAAATAGGAACGGACTCTGGGCCGGTCAGCGTTTCAATCTCGGTATAAACTTCAACCCAGCGGGCGCGGCGCAGGAACTCTTTTTCGGCCAATTCAATGGCTTTGGGCAAAAACTCAACCGCGGTTTCAAAATTTTGGCGGGTATAATAAAGCATGCCCATGTGGCCCCAGGCTTTGAAGTAGGTGGGATCAACTCCGGCGCTCTGCTCTAACGCATCCAATGCTCGCGGATAATCTCCTTCAGTATAATAGGTCCACCCTAAACGATCATACGCTTCCGGGTCGGTCGGATTTAGCTTGATGGCTTTTTTGTAACGCTCCGCGGCTTTTTCCAAATCGCCGGCCCAGTAATAACTGCGCCCGGCGTCAATATACAGCGGGCCTAAATTGGGAGCCAGAGTGATGGCATTTTCATAAAACTCCGCCGCTTCCGCATAACGTCCCTGGATTTCCAGGGCATAACCCATGTTGTGTTGGGCGTCTATGCTGTTGAAGTTGACCTCCAGCGCCTGCTGGGCCGTGGTGCGGGCCAAGGTCCAATTCGCCTGGTCGGCATAGACTTCTGAAAGAAAGGCGTAACCTTCGGCGTAGCCTGGGTCCAATTCAATGGCGCACGAGCAGGCGTCAAAGGCTTCACTGTAGCGGGCTTCCCAATCCAGGGCGCGGCAATAGTAGGCCAGGTTTTCGGGGCTGGTGGGGTTGAGCAGCACGGCCTGGGCGGCTCGCTCTACGGCTTTGGCCGTATCATGGGTATAAACCAGCAGGCGCGATTGGCGAATATAGGGGATGTCGTTGTTGGGGTCTAATTGAATGGCCTGCTCATAAGCGGCAATGGCTTCATGGAGTTGGCCCTCCACAAAATAAGCGTCGCCATCGGCAATGTAAAGCACGGCCGGCCGGGTGGGGGTAGGGGTAGGGCCAAATTGCTGGGCCAAAGACGGCACTTCAAATTCAAGGTAGCCAACGTAAATACTCAACAAAATGACCAAAACAAAGATCGCGCCCACCAAAAAAATAAATAGGCCGGCCATGATCAAGGGATTACGTTTTTTTGGTCTGGGACGATATTCCATTTACCTTACGCTGCTTTTTGGTTAGGCGTATCCTTTTTGGCTGAGACTGCCTCGCGCAAAATCTCACGGGCGCTTTCCTGGGTGCTATCGCTCAGAGCGCCCAGCATTTGGGCCAACTCGTTCACCTGGTCGTCGCCGGAGAGGATGCGCACGCCGGTCTGGGTCCGTCCGCCCGTCACTTGTTTGGTTACATGATAATGGGCGTCGGCGTAACCGGCAATTTGGGGCAGGTGAGTGACACACAAAGCCTGATGTTGGCCCTGGGTAAGTTGCCACAATTTATAACCCACAACACCCCCAATACGACCGCCAATACCCTGGTCAATTTCGTCAAAAATCAAGGTGGGGGTTTCATCGGCTCCGGCCAGCACGGTTTTGAGGGCCAGCATGATCCGGCTGGTTTCACCGCCAGAGGCCACTTTAACCAGCGGTTTGAGCGGTTCGCCGGGATTGGGGCTGATGAGAAATTCAATCCGGTCAATACCGCGTTCGTCATAGGCCAGGGTCCGGGTCTCGTCGTCTGTTTTAACGTAAACGCCGTCAGGATCGTCGTTCCATTTTATCTCAACGGTGAAGCCGGCTTTTTCCATGCTCAAATCGGCCAATTGGGCCACCACTCGCTCGGCCAGGGTCAGGCCTGCCTGGCGGCGGGCCTGAGACAGAGCCAGGGCATGCGCCCCAATTTTGTGGCGCAGTTCCTCTTGCGCTTCTTTAAGTTCTTCGATGCGTTCTTCGCTATGGCTAATGGTTTCCAGCTCGGCCTGGGCGCGCTGGCCAAAGGCAATGATCTCGGCTATGGTTTGGCCATATTTGCGCTTAAGGTTGAAAATAAGATTGAGGCGTTCTTCAAGCTCCTGCAAGCGGGTGGGATCGAAATCAATACCTTCACTATAATCGCGCAGATTTGCGGCCAGGTCTTGCACCTGGTCGGCCAAACCATCAACCAGTTGGCCTTGTTCAGACAAGGAGGAGTCAAGTTTGACCAGATTGCCCATCAAGCGACTAACCTGGCCCAGCAAATCCACTGCCGAAAGTTGCTCCTCGCCGCTTCCTTCCACCAACAAACGATAAGCTTCGCCGGAGAGTTGGTTGAGCTGTTCGGCATTGGCCAGGCGATTGCGCTCCGTGTTTAATTCTTCCTCTTCACCCGGCTTCAAATTGGCCGCCTGAATTTCTTCAACTTGAAACGAAAGCTGGTCAACCCGGCGGGCCAACTGCTGTTCGTTTTTGAGCAAATTATCCAATTCTTGGCGCACTTGGCGCAACTGGCGGACAGCCGCGGCCAGGCTCTCGCGCTGCTCATCCAGGCCGGCATAACGATCCAAAAAGCGTTGATGCTCCCGCACGCGCAGCAGGCTGAGATGTTCGCTCTGGCCGTGAATGTCAACCAGCGGCTGGGCCACTTCTTCTAAAATGCCCAGGTTGACCGCCCGCCCGTTAACCCGGCAAAAATTGCGGCCGGTACTGCGGATTTCACGGCCTAAAATGAGCACGTCCGGATCATCGCCTTCCAGCCCTTCCCGTTCCAGGATGGAGTCTATATTGGTCCGCAGATAATCGGACAGGCGAAAAATACCTTCCACCCGGGCCTGCTCGCTTCCGGCGCGGATAAACGTGGCGTCGGCGCGTCCGCCCAAAAGCATACTGACCGCATCAATAATAATAGATTTCCCGGCCCCGGTTTCGCCGGTGAGCACATTAAAACCGGGGGCAAAGTTAAGGGTCAATTCATTGATAATGGCGAAATCGGCAATGTTTAGTTCGGTAAGCACGGTAGTTACCTTTTTTAATATAAAGGACGAAACTTTATCCGCTGGCGTAACGTATTGTACAGTGTAGTGTTTTTATTTTTAGAGAGTATCAGTAGATCCAAATTTGGTCAAAATTCATATACCTAAAGGAGCGACATCAGCAGAGATAAACGAGACAACCCCATAGATTTT
>JAFGDY010000286.1 GCA_016931895.1 Anaerolineae bacterium | reverse complement strand
TCATCAACAACAGGTTTCTCATTTTGTGCATACTGTTAATAAATATCACAACTTTCTGTATTATGGAAACATGACATTGTCAAACTACTAAGCCGTGCCTTCAGAAGGTATGAAGGGTTGGCCCACAAAGGCATCGTAAATAGCCTCAATGACGTTACGTTTGTGTTTGCGTACCGTTGAGATGTAAGAGCGGATCGCACAGAAGTTATCTGCACCAGCCTGCGTACGGAAGGTGCCGGAAACCTTCTGTTTGACCTTTACCATTCTGACATCGCGTTCGGCCAGATTGTTATCAAAAGGAACGCGGAAGTCATACATAAAAGCCAAGACGCCTGATTTGTGCGTTTGTAAGCGGTCAAGCAAATTCTTGGGTGGGGGCTGCTTCGGTCGTCCGCGCTTTTTCGGAGGTGGGGTGTCGGGTGAAGGATTGGCCGCCAGTCCTTTGGCAATGAGTTTGTCGTACTGGTCTTCATAATGGGCCAGGCGCGGTGGGGGTAAACTCATGGCTGGTGACGGCGTGTCTTCAACTTCGGTCTTGATGTTCAGTAACAATTGGCTCATCTCCGCTGCCCATGTTTGCTGATATTGTTCCAGGATAAATTGCAGTTCGCGCAGGTGATGGGCATTGCAGCAATAATGCTGGCAGTTGTCGAACTTCAGGTAGGGGGACCAATGGTCATGGACGGCGCCACCCTGGAACTGAGGTAAAACCCCACCCGCTTCCATGCCTTCCTGTCCTCGCTTGCGGTGGACATGATAGAGGGTTAGTTCCGGGGTACTGACCACATGCAGCCATTGTAACTGACCTTCGACCCGGAGACCACTTTCATCGAAACCAGCCACCCCAGCGGCAATGAGTTGTTGTTTGATCCTGACCCGACTGGGTTCGGTCTGTTGGGCCAGTTGCTTGTTCGCTTCAATGATCACCGGTTCAGCAGGGGCTTGCCCATAGAAATCGGTCAACAATTCTTCCGTCCGGGCCAGGGGAATGAAGTGGTAGTTGTTCAAGTAGCTGGCTTGCGCTTTCAGACGTGGCCCATACTGAACCGGTTGGGTGACGTGCCCCGGAAACTCGCCTTTTACCTGTTGACCACAGGCGGGACACTGCTTGATTTCCGCCTGATGTTCGGTGACTTCGAGGCTCACTGGGGGCACATCGAATACTTGTCGTTTCTCATAACCCCCAGGGGCTATGTTCGACAGGTCTGTTTGGCAATGCGGACAACTGTTGACCGGGTGCGGTTCCACATGGTCTGGTTCGGCAACCATTTTCAGGGTGTTCCCCTGGTGTCCAGGTTGACCGCCCTTCTGACGCCGCCCCTTCTGACGCAAACTGCTCGTTCTGCGCTTTTTCAGACCATCACTGCTGGGAGGCTTACTGCTATTGTGGCTGTCTTTGGCCAATTGATCCCGCAACGTTTGGATCAGAGCCTGTTGTACCGCCACCTGGTCAGATAACCTTTGAATCAAGTCATCTTGGTCAGCCAATTGTTGCTGCATCGTCAAGATAAGCTCGATTAGACTCGTTTGGTCCAGCTTTTCCAGTTGCTGGCAGTTTCGCTCAAGGCATAGTAGGCTCATAAGGACAAGCTTACATCAAAAAGATTTGATTTACCTTTGATTTTGATTAGAGTAGCGTTATAATTTCGGCTTTTAGCCTTATGGCTTAGTAGTTACTAAACAACGATATTATCGGAATGAATATTCATTCCGATAACGTATTTTAACAGAATTGACAGTAGCATTTATGGATAAAAAAGAGGCTATCCTGGACGCAGCCCTGGTCTTGTTTGCCGAGCGAGGCTTCTACGGCACGCCGGTGCCCCTTATTGCCGAACGGGCCGGGGTGGGAGCGGGCACCATTTACCGTTATTTTGAAAGCAAAGAGGCCCTGGTAAACGCGCTGTATCAAAAATGGAAAGAAGAAATGTTTCAGGCCACGTTTGCCGATTTTCCCGCCGATATACCTCCCCGCCAAATGTTCCGGGAGGGCTGGCGGCGGCAGGTTGAATTTGCGCGGCAATACCCCACCGCCATGAAGTTTCTGGAACTGCACCACCACGCCCCTTACCTGGATCAAAAGAGCCAAGCTCTGAACCAACAAATCTCGGCTCCGCTGCTGGATTTTTATGACCGGGCGCGCCAGGCACAGATGATAAAAGATATGCCGGTAGAAATATTGCTGGCCATTACCCAGGGCGTTTTAATGGCTATGATGAAGGTTTACTGGCAAGGCCAGGTTGATTTGACCCCGGCATTAATTGACCTGGTAGAAAAAGTTTGCTGGCAG
This sequence comes from Anaerolineae bacterium, assembly GCA_016931895.1. NCBI lineage: Bacteria > Bacillati > Chloroflexota > Anaerolineae > Anaerolineae bacterium. The sequence continues at coordinate 6,629 of JAFGDY010000286.1, read as the reverse complement.
GCGCTCCGGCGCTAATTTTTTTATAAATTTCACGGAATGAATATTCATTCCTGGCAAAAATGGAGATAGAACAATGTTATACAGCAAACCCGTCGCCGAATTAATCCAACAACGCTTCTCCTGTCGTAGTTATCTTAACCAACCGATTGCCCAAGAAAAGAGAGAGTTGTTGACCAATTTCATCGCTTTGTCTCAAGTTGGTCCCTTTGGCGCTCCGGTACGGTTTGCCCTGGCCACTGCCACAGAACACGATCGCAAAGCCCTCAAAAGCCTGGGCACTTACGGCTTTATCAAAGGGGCCACGGGATTCGTTATTGGGGCGGTGGGTGAGGCCAACCAGAATCTGGAAGATTTTGGTTACTTGATGGAGCGCATCATCATCTTCGCCACCGACATCGGTCTGGGCACTTGTTGGCTGGGCGGGACGTTCACCAAGAGTCGCTTTGCCCAGAAGATTGAGCTAATGAATGGCGAATCTGTGCCGGCGGTCACTTCTATTGGCTACATCGCGCCCAAACCGCGTCTCTTCGATTCGTTCGTTCGTCGGCGCGCCAAGGCAGAAAGCCGACGGCCGGCTGAAACAATGTTTTTTGAAAAAACATTTGGCACGCCGATTACGCCTGAAGTGGCCGGGGCTTACGCTGTTCCGCTGGAAATGGTGCGCCTGGGACCGTCTGCCTCAAACCGGCAGCCGTGGCGAATTGTTAAAGACGGCCATTGTTGGCACTTTTATTTACAGCGCTCGCCGGGCTACGCCAAAAGAAATAGGTGGTTGTTGAACGTCGCCGATATACAGCGTTTGGATATGGGCATTGCCATGTGTCACTTTGAACTGGCTGCCAATGAACTTGGCTTGCCGGGCAAATGGGAAATCCGTGAACCCAACCTGGAGAAACCGGACGACCTGACTGAATATACCGTCAGTTGGCTTGAACAATAAATAATGAAATGTGCCCCGAAGAAGCGATTGCGTTGCAGTCAAGTTGGTTGTACCGTATTTTGAACCGGTAGAGGTTTTTTATTGATTAGGGGTAAGGCAGATGAATGATGTCACCAAACTAAAAATCACCACCGTTTATCTTTGGATAGCGGCCGTATTCTTTCTGTTTTGATCACCGTTATTCCACTGGTTTTACGCCGATTTTTACCATTACACCCTTTTTGGATTCAAAGATTATGACGATGCGCTGGTCAAAGTGATTGGCACCGAATCCCTGGAACCTGAAATCGCCATAGTTTTTACCAATTCCCACTATTTCTCAACAATTTCTCCACATTTTTTTGGTATGCTGATAAAAATCAGTATGATTACCAGGTATGGTCAAAAAAGACGCGCGGAATGAAGATCGCAAAGGTTTTTGTAACCTTTGCGGTCTGGATTAATTCGGGTGAAAAAGGCGATGATTGCTTTTTTTAAATCTCTCACCAAATTACAAATTTTGGCGATTATGCTGGTTATGATTGGTGTGGTGCTGGTGGTGTATTTTGGCATGCGCTCTTACCGCTCCTTCCGGGCCATGCAATACATTCAGGAGCAAGGGCTAGATTTAGGCACGGCTGATGTGGAGGCTATTCGGCCCTGGATGACCCTCCGGTTTATTGCCGTGGCCTACGCCGTGCCGCAGGAATACCTTTTTGCCGAGCTTGGTATTCCCTTTGAGCAGCGCAATAGTAATGAAACGCTGGGCCAGCTCAACCGGAAATATGATTTTGGCCGCCCCACCGAGGATCATAACCCTCCCATTTTAGAAAAGGTGAAGACCGCCATCCTAAAATATCAGGCCAATCCGGTCGCTACCGGCTTAAAAGAAGATATTCGACCCTGGATGAGTGTGCGCTATATTGCCAACAGCACCGGCATCCCGGCAGAATATATTTTTGAACAGCTCAATATCCCGGCTGAAGGCAATGAAGGCAAACCCCTGGACCGATTGGATCAGGAATATCATTATGGCGGGCGTCGAGCGATTGCGGAAGCTGTTAAACAAGCCCTGGCCCAATACGGGGGCGAACAATGAGCCTGACCGACCTGAACGACCTGTTCTTGACCTGGATGATTATCTACGGCTCGCCGATGCTGGCCGGGGTTTTGTTTTTAGGAGCGTTGGGCATCCCGGTGCCGGGCACACTGATTGTGATTGCCGCCGGGGCCTTTGTGCGGCAGGGTGTGCTGGACTTTTACACCACCCCGCCGTTTGGATTAAGCGGGGCCGTCGCAGGAGATGTCATCATCTACGGCCTGGGCCGTTTTGCCCGGGTCTGGATTCAACGGCGGTTTGGCCAATCTGCGGCGTGGCAAAAAGCCGAAGATTTCTTCAATCGGCGGGGCGGCATTGCCATTTACCTGACCCGCTGGTTGTTGACGCCGTTGGCTCTGCCCACCAATCTCATCGCCGGGAGCAGCGGCTATGGCTTTTGGAAATTTTTGTTTTACGATCTCGCGGGCGAACTCACCTGGATTGTTCTTTACGGCGGTCTGGGTTACGCCTTTGGCAGCCAATGGGAACTGATCAGCGACTTTATCTCCGATTTCAGCGGTTTACTCCTGGGCCTGGTTGTACTGGGTGTTGGCCTTTACCTGATCTTGCGCCGGCGCGAACAGACCGCCGTCGAAACGAGTCTGGAATCGGCCTTATAAAACCCGCCGGATGGCCGTTTTTGTTGACAGCCAGGCTATGGTTGTTTTGCAAGCATCCCCACCTTGCCCGGGGATGAGAGTTACCATCCATCTTCATCTTGACCTTCTCATAGCCTATTGTTCCTCTTCATTTTGGCTGGTTGATTGGGTTAACCTTATACTCAACCCCGGTCAGTTCCTCCGACACTGCCCACAGTTGCCCGGCCAGAGTCTCATCGTAAGACCGGCGTGAGGAACGGACCTTTTTGGGGTAACCGGCTCGCTGCAAAAAACCACCGGGGGCATAGAATTCACCTCCCTTCACGTTGGGTGCAGTGGCCGCGTAAAGTTGGGGTAGAGCGCCCATTTCAACGCCCTGTTTTAAAGCTTCCCAAAAGTAGCCCTGTATCCGGTGCAAAAGAGGGGTTTCCCGCGTCATGAGTTTTGTCCGCAGATTGGTGGCCGCAACACCCGGGTGAACCGCCAGGCTAATTGTGGACGCGCTGACTACATTCAATTTACGCTGTAGCTCATAAGCAAACAGCACGTTTGCCAGTTTGCTCTGGCTGTAGGCTATCCAGCGCTCATAGAACTTCTCGCTCATCAGGTCGTCAAAGTTTATCCGGCCCATTTGCTCAGCCACACTGGAAACAGCAACAACGCGGCTATTTGGCGTCTTTAACAACACATCTAAGAGTAAACCCGTTAAGGCAAAGTGTCCCAGATGGTTTGTGCCAAACTGTAGTTCAAACCCATCGGCGGTGGTCCGGTATGGCGTGGCCATTACCCCGGCATTGTTGATCAGGATACGTAACCGATTGTGTTTCAATCTGAACGCTTCCGCAAACTGCCGAACCGAAGCCAGACTGGCCAAATCGAGTGGCATCACCTCAAGCGAGGCATCTGGCAGTTGTTGACAAATTTGATCTTGGGCAGCATTGCCCTTTGCTGTGTCACGACACGCCAGTATCACGTGGGCATGTTTGCCCGCCAGCGCCTTCACCGTCTCAAAACCTAGCCCGCTATTGCCGCCGGTGACCAGCGCAACGCTGCCTGCCAGGTCAGGCATGTCCTCAGTTGTCCACTTGTGCTTTATTGCCATTCTACGTCTCCTTTTTTAGCCATTTTAAAAAAACTTCGCGCCAGTTGAATGTTCCATATTAAGTACCCTGGCACCGATAAGGTCAGGAGGGCGATCCCAATACCTGGCAGCAAGAAACCACAGACAGCCAGATTAGTAACAATGCCTACATAGGCCGTTGCTTTGCTAAAGATATTGCTTCTAAGCATCAGGAGCGAGCTAATCAAAAGAGATAATCCACCGAGGAAAGTGTTTACTTTATAAGCAGTGCCATCAAAGTAGGCCAGCATTGCTTCCCCCCCCGCAAGATAGTGGTCTTTAGCTACATCGGTTATCGCTGTGGCATATAGATCGCTCAAGGATACCAACTCAAAGATGGGCCTGGCAGGGACAATTAATCCAACAGCCAATAAACCAAGAACCAAAGCAATTAATGCATAGGATTCATTCACTTGTTTGAGCGAAACGTACAAAGCCAGGAAGAGAAGCACGCCGATGAGATTGTTTATCAGGAGAATGAAATCAAGTGAAAGAAGCCCACCCAGCCTGTTAGCTTGAATGGCCGCAAAGATATTTTCAACCGAAGTGGTTCCCGGCAAATACGGCCAAATAGGAAAGGTGACAATTACCAGCAGGATCAAAATTACAGTCGCTACAGCAACAATGCCGCCTATCCTGTAGAGTTCTTTCCATTGTGGGTCCGCGACTTTGTGGTTGGGTTGATCTAAATTTAATTGAGACATTTCGATTTCCTTATTCTTCAGAATAAAAAAGGTATAAACATCTTGTATAAAATAGGGTCACGCGCCAAATGCCAAGCGCTATGTCGAAATTTTTATGCTTGGCGGTGGGTAACGTCTAACCGGCCATAATAACAACGCAGCGGCTCCTCTTCTATCCCTAAAGCGCAATGGCAGCATGAAATGCATTTTGCTTCAGTTTGTTTGCCGCTTTTGAATTTTTGAACCAGGGTTGGTTCCAAGATGAAAGGCCGGCTGAGCGAGACCAGATCGGCTTTGTGGTTGCTTATAATATCCTGAATCTCGTCTAAGGTCCTGATACCACCAACCACAATCACCGGCAGGGAAACTGCTGTTTTAATGGTTTGGGCCGCAGGCACATTGTATAGCCGAATGGGCGGCGTCGGCGCAAAGCGCTTTCGCAGGGAGCGTTTGAGGATGGGTTTTAAGAGGGCAGGGATGTTTTTACACTTGAAACTGTAGTTAAAAACCGCCTCCACCGGATTGCTTGCATTTTTCATGGTTAAAAAGTTATCTTCTCTGACGCCGCAGGAAACCTCAATGGCCGCACAGCCGCAATCCTGGAGTTTCTCGGCAATTTTCACCGCTTCTTCCAGCCGCATGCCGTTTTTCCGGCCGTCATAAGCATTAATCTTGATAATGAGGGGGTAATCCCCGGTCGCCGCCTTTGCCCGGTCAAAAATTTCCCAAATAATCCTGAAACGATTCTCAAGACTGCCGCCCCATTTGTCGGCGCGCCTGTTCATATACGGCGACAAGAATTCGGACAGGAGATAACCGTGCGCGGCGTGGAGTTGCACACCGTCAAACCCGGCGGCCCTGGCCCGGCTGATGGCAGCCACAAAACTGCCGATGATTTCCTCAATTTCAGCTTCGGCTAACTCTTTGGGGATTTCCTCATTATAATGTTTGTCCCGGATAGCCGATGGCGCCACCGGTTTTTGACCCGTAACTTTGGAGCGGGTCTGCCGGCCGCAATGAGTCAGTTGGGCAAAAATCGGCGTCTGATAGGCATGCACCGCCTCAACCAACTTACGGTAACTCTCTATGGATTCGTCCCGGTCAATCTTCAGATCCCCGTAATACGAACTGCCGCCGTTGCCCTGGACAATCATCTCGCCGGTAATAATTGCTCCCACCCCGCCTTTGGCCAGCGAAACATATTTTTTGGTCAATTGGGGCAGGGGCAGTCCTGTTTCATCGCCTAGTCCCTCATGCGTGGCCGAACGTAATATTCGGTTATTGAGTTTGACTCCGGCCAGATGATAAGCTTGAAAAATATCCGGGGCCATAAAATCCTCCTATTTTGAAGTTTGGGACTTTAAGCCGTTTAGGAAAATTTTTAACGATTGTAAAAAGTAAGCCGAAAAATCAACCTGGAAAACCTCCAGTCCTTTTTGGGCAATGACCTGCTTGACAATGGGCGCCGGTTCGGCCAGTTGCTGGACGCCGATGAGCAGAACGTAAATATGGAGCATTACCAATGTGCCCTGTCCCGGCTCAAGAAAAGGTAGACAGGTTTCTAATAAAGCGCCTGCCTGCAAGATGCGGGCCAGCAGCAGTTGTTTAAAGTGCAAAGCCGGGGCAAAGTCAATGTTTTGCTCTAGAATGCTGTGTAAAATGGCCGTTAAACGCACCAGCGTAGACCGGTTTTCTAAAGAATAACCGATCAGGGCAATGAATTCATCAACCGTACAGCTCCCCTGACCGGCTTGTATCTGCTTAAAACAGGCTTCGGCTTCATCAAACCAGGCGGCAAATTCCTGGGCCAATAAGGCTAAAAATAACTCTTCCTTGGTTTTGAAGTAGAGATACACCGTGCCTTTGGCAATCCCGGCCTTTTCCGCCACTTCCGCCATATTGACCGCCTCATAAGACGTTTCCTGATATAACTGTAACGTCGCCTCTAAAATAGCCAGGCGACGTTCTTCTTTTTGCTCATCGCTGATTGCTCTTTGTTTGATAACCATGCCACTTCTCTCCAACTGACTTTGGGTCAGTTATATATACATCATAACTGACTTCGGGTCAGTTGTCAAGTCACAAAGAGCTTATGATGGGCAAAATCTTGCGAGTCACAAAAATTGGGATGGTTCATCTCTTACGAATAGTTAAGTTGACACTTTTCAAATAGGCGAAAATCTATATGAGTGTTAATCCAAGAAAATAG
>JAFGDY010000285.1 GCA_016931895.1 Anaerolineae bacterium | reverse complement strand
ACCGGCGTTACATGACCCACGTCAACACCTCGCCTGCGCTACCGGACATTATGACCTATTGCCACGAAGGCCCCTGGGATTGGGTGGAGCAGCGCATATGGGGCTTGAATATTCAAACCGGCGAAACATGGAAAATCCGCCCGCAAAAGGGCGATGTTTCGGTGGGGCACGAATATTGGTTTGCCGACGGCAAACGCATTGGCTACCACGGCAGCACCCGCACCGGCGACGACCTGCACCTGTTTGGGTTCCTCAAATGGGATAACAGCGGCCACATTGAGCGCCGGTTTCCCTTCCGTTCCATTCACTTCCACAGCCTGAACGAAGACCTGATTGTGGGCGACGGCACCCCGGCCTCGGTGTTTAGCAGCGCCGGGGTCAAAGGTGAGCCGGTGCGGCCGTTCATCCAATTGTTCAAATGGAACGGCGAGGAATATATTGGCCCCAAAATTCTCTCCTTCCACCGCAGCACCTTTAATGACCAGCACGCGCATTGCCACCCCCGTTTCACCCCGGATGGCCAATCAATTTTGTACACGTCCGACCTGACTGCCTATTCTAACATGTATCTGGTAAACATTGGTGATTTTGAAGACCTGCCCGATTTGACAGATAACCCATAATCCAGGAAGTTATCCCGCGTGTTAGCACATCACCGTGAATAAGAATTTTGACGGAGATTGGCTGATTAAAGATTGAATCTTTAACCAACCAATCTCTATTTTCAGCGTTGAGAAACCGGCAGCATAGATTTAGCTACTGTTTTTGGAAGCCCTGATGCAAATTCCTGAACTATTACAAAACCCGCCCCGCCTGTTCAGTGTGATGCCTTTCTGGTTCTGGAACGATACGCTGGATGAGGCCGAAATCGTCAGGCAGATTCAGGATTTTGAGACGCACGGCGTGTTTGGCTTTGTCATCCACCCCCGGGTGGGCCTGCCGCGTGAGTTGGGCTGGATGTCGGACAAATTGCTTGACTTCTATCAAATTGCCATCAACGAGGCGCAGCGGCGGGGCATGGCCGTGATCCTCTACGACGAAGGCATGTACCCGTCGGGGTCCTCTTCCGGGCAGGTGGTGGCCGCCAACCCTAATTTCCAATGCCGCTGCCTGGCCAAACAGGAATTGGCCGACGGCGAGGAACCGCATCTTGGCCCGGATGAAGACCTTGTGGCCATCGTGCCCCGCCAAAACGGTTCTCGGCTCGCCATTAGCGACCGCAAGGCTGATAGCTTCATCCGCGGGCTGCATTACATTGATGAAGGCCCCGTCTTCGACGGGCCACCCACCGAGGATGAACCCCCTGCGGGCGACATCCTCAACCCGGCGGCCGTGGCCGAATTCATCCGGCTGGTGTACGATAAGTTTGCCGCGCGGTTTGCGCCGTACTTTGGCCACACCATCATTGCCGTTTTTACGGATGAACCCAGCCTGCTGGGCCGTTCCCGGGAGATTGATGTTGTGCCCGGCACCACCGGCATTTTGACCGAGGTCAACCGCATTTTGGGCTACGACCTGACCCCGCACCTGCCCGCCCTGTGGTATGATGACGAGCCGGACGCGCAACGCATCCGCGATGATTATGAGCACGCCCTCAACGTGCGACTGGAAGAAACCTACTACGCCCAACTGAGCCGATGGTGCGAAAAGCATAGACTCGCCCTCACCGGCCACCCGGCGCAGGGCAATGCCATTGGTCCCCTCCGTTTTTTTCAGATTCCCGGTCAAGATTTGGTGTGGCGCTGGGTACTGCCCGACACCCCCACGGCCCTGGAAGGGCCGGAGTCTACGCAGGGCAAGTGCAGTTCTTCGGCCATGCTGCACCTGGGACGCCGGCGTAATGCCAACGAGTGCTGCGGCGCTTACGGCCACGAACTCACCTGGGATGAGATGGTGTGGCTGGCTCACTGGTGCTTTATCCGAGGCGTCAATCTGCTCTATCCCCACGCGTTTTATTATTCGGTGCGCGGGCCGCGCCGGGACGAACGTCCCCCGGATGTCGGCCCCAACGCCGCGTGGTGGCCCCGCTACCGGCTCTATGCCGATGCCTGCCGCCGGTTGAGCTGGCTCAACACCGATAGCCGGCACATTTGCCATCTTGCCATTTTGGGCAAACCCTACCGGCTGCCCTGGCGCGCGGCCAAAGTGTGCTTTCGGCGCCAACGCGATTTTAATTATCTGGAAGACCGCCATTTATGGGAAGACGCGCGGGTGGATGAGAGCGGTATTTACATTGGCGACATGCATTACCGCGCGTTGATTATTGAAGATGAACCGGATGCACGGGCCAATCCTGCGCTGGAAATTCTGGCGCAGGCCGGGCGGGTCATCCACTACAACGAACAGATGGCCGGGGCTGATTTGATCGCCCAGATTGACCGCCTTGTTCCGCCCGGTATTCGGGTTTTGCCGGCGGTGCCGGGATTGCGGGTGCGGCACGTTATCAAAGAAGCGGAGCATTACTTTATGCTTTTTAACGAAACAAAGGCAGCAGTGGAAATGAGCATTGAGTTGCCGGTAGCCGGAGGGGCGATGCGTTACGATCCCTGGGCAAATGAAGTTGCGGCCATACCGGTGGATAACCGGCTGAAACTGGCGGGCCACGAATTTCAAATCATTGTGGCGCCGGAAATCGGATAAAAAGCATGCTGGCAAACTATCACGCATCAAGTATGAAAAGCGTATGGCTTGTTGACACCATACTTTGAGTCTGCTATGATACCCAAGCCTCACTCAGGCAAGAGCGGAGATTTTGTTGGGGATGAGGGTATAGCCCGTTTGGTTGCCTTGCGGTGGAGGTAGTTAACTCGCGTTCTCTTGGGATATGTGTGATAATTGACCATGTCTCTGCCGATTTTAGCCACAAAACTCTATATTCCCCCACCTCGGCCTAACGTCGTCCTACGCCCTCGCCTGATCGAGCGGCTGAACGAAGGTCTCCAGCGCAAGCTCGCCCTCATCTCCGCCCCAGCCGGCTTTGGTAAAACCACCCTGGTCAGCGAGTGGATAGCCGGTTGCGAGGTGCCAGCCGCTTGGTTATCGCTGGACGAGAGCGACAACGACCCGACCCGCTTTCTGGCCTATCTTGTCGCCGCCTTGCAAACCATTGAGGCCAGCGTGGGAGAAGGCACGTTAAGCGCACTTGAATCCCCTCAACCGCCGCCGATTGAGGCCGTATTGACCTCTCTGCTCAACGAGATTGCCGCCATCCCCGGCCAAATAATTCTCGTTCTCGACGATTACCACCTCATTGAAGCTCAACCAATCCACAACGCTCTCAGCTTTCTGCTCCAGCACCTGCCGCCGCAGATGCATCTAGTCATTGCTACCCGCGAGGATCCACATCTACCTCTGGCCCGTCTGCGCGCCCGGGGCCAATTGACCGAGCTGCGCGCCGCCGACCTGCGTTTTACCCCCGCCGAAGCCGCCGAGTTTCTCAACCAGGTGATGGGCCTGAACCTCTCGGCGGAGGACATTGCCGCCCTGGAAACCCGCACCGAGGGCTGGATTGCCGGCCTGCAATTGGCCGCCCTCTCGATGCAAGGGCATCAAGATACCGCCGGTTTTATCAAATCGTTCACCGGCAGCCACCATTTTGTGCTGGACTATTTGGTTGAAGAAGTTCTGCACCAGCAGCCGGAAAGTGTCCAGACGTTTTTGCTGCGTACGTCTATCCTTGACCGGATGTGCGGCCCGCTGTGCGATGCCGTTCTGGGCAAGAGTGAAGGCGGAAGGATGCAGGATGAAAAGAAAACACATTCCGAACCTTCATCCTGCATCCTTCAGCCCTCATCCTTTATTCTTGAGTATCTTGAGCGGTCCAACCTGTTCCTTGTTCCCCTGGACAACGAGCGGCGGTGGTACCGCTATCACCATCTGTTTGGCGGTTTTTTGCGGCAGCGGCTAGGGCAGAGCCTGATACCCGAAGCAACTGCCGAATACCACATCCGCGCCAGCCAGTGGTATGAAGACAACAGCCTGGAGATTGAGGCGTTTCATCATGCGGCCGCAGCCAACGACCTTGAGCGTGCCGAGCGGTTGATTGAAAGAGGGGAAATGACCCTGCCCTCTCGCAGTGTGGTGACCCCTGTCCTGGACTGGCTGGCGTCACTGCCGACAACGGTGCTAGATGCCAGGCCCTCGTTGTGGGTGAAGCAGGCCACGTTGTCGCTGGTTGCCGGTCAAACGACCGGTGTGGAAGAGAAACTACAAGCTGCCGAGGCCGCCATTGCCAAGAGTGGCGCGGCCGATGGGCAGGATGACAAGACCAGGAATCTACTAGGACAAATTGCCACCGCACGAGCCACCTTGGCCCTTACCCGGTATCAGGCAGAAACCATCATGGTCCAAGCGCACCGTGCTATGGAGTATCTGCGCCCCGACAATTTGACTTTCCGCTTTACGGCTATGTGGACGCTGGGTTTTGCCCACTATCTCCAGGGAGATCGTGCCGCAGCCATCCGGGCCTATACTGAGGCTATATCTATCGGCCAGGCGTCCGGCGATATGTTTTCCATCATATTGGCTACAAGCGCCCTGGCTGAAGTACAGGAATTAGAAAACCAGCTCTATCAGGCAGCCGAGACCTACCGACGTGTTCTGCAACTTCATGGTGATTATCCACAGCCGAATGCCGGTGAAGATCATCTTGGCCTGGCGCGTATCCTCTACGAGTGGAACGACCTGGATGGGGCAAAACAACACGGACAAAAGAGCCTCCAATTGACGCGGCAGTATGATAGCGTAATTGATAGATTCATTATCAGCGAGGTGTTTCTCGCCCGCCTGAAACTGACCCAAGGAGATGTGACCGGCGCGGCCGCCCTGTTAGCCGAGGCTGACCAGTCCGTGCGCCAGCACAACTTTGTACATCGCATGCCCGAGGTCGCCGCCGTGCAGGTTCTCGCGTTGCTTCGCCAGGGCAATCTGACAGCGGCGGCTGATCTGGTTGAGAAGCACGCACTTCCCCTCAGCCAGGCACGGGTACACCTAGCCCAGGGCAATCCTTCCGCGGCCTTGGCAGTGCTGGAGCCATTGCGCCAACAGATGGAGAACAAGGGTTGGCAGGACGAACTGCTCAAGGTGATGGTTCTCCAGGCGGTCGCTCTGCACGCACACGGTAAACAGGCCCAAGCGGCGCAAGTGTTGGGTGAGGCGCTAACGCTGGCCGAGCCGGGTGGCTTTATCCGCATCTTTGTGGATGAAGGCGCGCCGATAGCAGAGCTGTTAAGAAGGATGAAAAACGAAGACCGAGGGATGAAGGAGTATATTCATAAATTGCTGGCTGCCTTTGGCAAGCAAAAAGATATTCATCCTTCAGCCCCCAGCCCTCAACCTTTGCTGGAGCCTCTCAGTGAGCGCGAAATCCAAGTGCTCCGGCTTATCGCCGCGGGGCTGACCAACCAGGAAATCGCTCACAGGCTTTACCTCTCGCTGAACACAGTTAAGGTTCACACCCGTAACATCTATGGTAAACTCGGCGTCCACCACCGGGCGAGCGCGGTGGCCCAGGCCAGGGCTTTGGGCATCTTGCCTTCCAACTGATTGCCTGAATGCCCTTTATGGGCATTGTTGGCGCACAATACCAATCCAACTGACGGGCCGGCGGCTAGCGGCCCGTTTTTTATTCCCCGGCCAGGGCTACAAATAACCCTCTGAATAATACCCCAGGGGTATGACACTAATACCGCCCGGCTGCTATACTGGAAGTGCAAAATTTGATCAATCTCGGAATGGTCAAATCAGAGAGCTTGGCACAACTAACAGGCTGTTATGAGCAGCAACAACAGGTATGGGGCCATGTCGAACGAACTCGACCCAAGAATTGAATCAAGTGAACCCATCGTCTATCAAATCAGGCTCAAGGGCCATCTTGGTCACGAGTGGACAGACTGGTTTGAGGGCCTGACCATCACCCTGGAAGATAACGGCGAGACGCTGTTAACCGGCCCGGTGCTTGACCAGGCCGCCCTGCATGGACTGCTTAAAAAGGTGCGTGATTTAGGCATGCTCTTGCTGTCGGTCAACCGTGTTGAACCCGGTCAAAATGAAACTTTTTAATATCGGCCCAAGAAAGCGATTACAAATGAACTCGAAAGCAAAAAGTGGGATTTCGTCATGGGGGACAGTAAGTACGTTTCTCAAAGTGGGGGCTTGATCACAAACGCTGTTGAGAGTTCTCAACCAAGCATTCGGCCACTCGCTGGAATTTGAGGAGCGCGCCGCCGATCCCTTGGCAGGCGGGATCATGCGCGGCTACCAATGCGGCATGATTTGGGGCGCAGCGCTGGCCGCCGGGGCACAGGCGTACCGGCTTTTTGACTCAGGCCCACAAGCTGAAACCGCGGCAGTTATTGCATCCCAAAGGGTTGTGGAATCCTTCCGTGTTCAAAACCAAGCCATAAACTGCCGTGAAATAACTGGCATCGACATGTCATCACCAACGCCTCGGATGATCCTACGTTTCCTTATAAAAACTGGGGCCACAGGTACCTGCTTTGGTATAGCCGCCAGATATGCTCCGGCAGCATTCAGTGAGATAAATGCCGCTTTTGCCGAAGAACATATCGAAGCGCCCTCCGCACCGGTAAGTTGCGCGGCTATGTTGGCCCAAAAAATGGGCGCATCCGACATGCACACGGTTATGGCAGCGGGATTTGTGGGCGGCATCGGCTTGAGTGGCGGCGCTTGCGGAGCATTGGGAGCCGCAATATGGCTACGTGGCATGAACTTCCTTAAGGGAGGAGGTCAGGCTGCTTATAAAGCTCCTTACGTCTCCGATGTAATTGAAAGATTTATAAAATGTGCCGACTGTGAATTCGAATGCTCCAAAATAGTTGGGCGAAAGTTTGGGAGCATTCAGGACCATGCCAGCTATCTACGCGAGGGAGGGTGTTCGGAGATTTTAAAAGTGCTAGCTACTGCATGATTTGAAGGAGATGAAAATGAACACAAACAAAAAGACCGCAAGAATGGCAGGGCTTTTTCCTCTTGGTTATCTGGTTTTCAAGTCGGGCTTTCTTCCCAGAATATTGGGCATATTGTTGATCATTGATTGCTTTGCCATTTTGATATGGGCTTTTCAGTTTTTCCTTTTCCCCCCGGGCAACGAAGTAATCAATATCCTATGTATGATGGAAAGTCTCATTGCGGAAGCTTCACTTTGCTTGTGGCTTTTAATCAAGGGGGTAAAGGATCAAAAAAAGGAGGTGCTGGCATGAAACAGAAACACCATCGCGTCGTCGTAACACGGCACGGCGGGCCGGAGGTTCTCCAGGCAGTGGAAGAGGATGTCCCCATACCCCAAGCTGGCGAGGTTCGGGTAAAGGTCCTGACCGCCGGGGTCTCCGCCTACGATCTCATGTTCCGAAGCTCCGGGTTGCTCCCCGGGACTCCGCGCGTGCCGTTCACCCTGGGCGTGGATATCGTCGGCGTGGCGGACGAGTTGGCCGAGGGGGTGTCGAGCGTCGCGCCGGGGCAGATGGTTGCTGGCGCGACCTTCTCTGCCGGTGGCCTCGGTGGCTATACAGAGTTCGTCTGCCTGCCCGCCTACGAGGTGGTTCCCGTCCCGTCGGGCATGGACCCTGCCGAGACCGTCTGCCTGGTAGCGAATTACCTGACCGCGCACATGGCGTTGCGCCGAACTGCCAACATTCGGAGCGGCGAGCGCATCCTCGTCCAGGGTGCAGCAGGAGGTGTAGGAACCGCTCTGCTCCAACTCGGCAAGCTGGCCGGATTGGAGATGTACGGCACGGCATCCAAGTATAACCACGCGCTCGTGTCTGCACTCGGGGCCACGCCGATTGACTACCGCACGGAGAATTTTGTCAAGCGCATCCGCGACCTCACCGGCGATGGCGTGGATGCCGTTTTCGATCCCATCGGCGGCGCACGGCAACTCTGGCGATCACACCAAGCCCTGCGCAAAGGTGGGCGCTTGGTGTGGTTTGGCGTGGCTGCGACGAAGAACAAGGGACTGCGGGTCATTCCCCTCACCCTGTTGATGGTGGCGCTGCTCATGCTCATCCCAAACGGCAAGCAGACTCAGAGTTTTCCGGAGGAGCTTGGAAAGGACAACGCATGGTACCGCGAAACGCTGGCGGAGCTCCTCGACTTGTTGGCTGTGGGCAAGATCAAGCCGGTGGTGGCGGAGCGCATTCCGTTGGCTGAGGCCGCCCGCGCTCACGAGCTGCTTGAGCGCGGCCGATACGCAGGCAAGGTGGTTCTCGTTACCGACGCATACTCAATGTAGTCATAACTTGATAGCACACAAAAGAAGGGAAAAATGAATTCAAGTAGAAAGATCGCGATAATTGTGGGAGTATTATTCATAATTGGGACGGTCGCGGGTAGTCTAAGTATTGTTTTTACCGGACCCATTCTAGACGATACAGATTATCTTGCTCAAGTTTCTGCAAATGAAAACCAGATCATAATAGGAGCGCTCCTTGTGTTAGTTATGGGTCTGGCACTTGCTATGGTTCCAGTTATGATGTTTCCAATCTTGAAAAAACACAATCAAACCTTGGCTCTTGGGTATGTGGTTTTCAGAGGAGCGCTTGAGACTGTTGCTTCTATTGTTTTTGTAAGCAGCTTGCTATTACTGATACCATTAGGTCAGGAATATGTAAAAGCAGGGACGCCGGACGCTGCTAATTTTCGAACTTTGGGCACTTGCCTCCTACAAGCAGATTTTCAGACTAATCCTATTTCGAAAATCGTTTTCAGTCTAGGTGCGCTGATGTTTTACTATGTATTGCATCAATCAAAACTCATTCCCCGATGGTTATCGGGTTGGGGGCTTGTTGGAGCCACATTACATTTAGTATCAGGCTTGTTCGTCATGTTCGGCGCACTTAATGAATTTCCCGCATTGGGGATCTTGTGGGATCTTCCAATAGCCTTGCAAGAAATGGTTATGGCAGTATGGCTGATCGTGAAAGGATTCAATCCATCGGCAATCACTACCGAGTCTGTCTAAGTAGATATGAGCCAGGTAAAAATTAGTATAAAATAAGAAACGATATTCAAATGAAAGTAATTATATACGAAAGATACGGATCGCCGGATGTTCTTCAGCTCAAAGAGGTTGAAAAACCCGTTCCCAAAGATGATGAAGTGCTGATAAGGGTATATGCGACAACGGTAACCGCAACGGACTGTATGATACGAAAAGGTAAACCACTTGTTGGCAGAATCTTTCTCGGCCTCACAAAACCAAGAAACAAAATACTGGGGATTGAATTGGCCGGGGAAGTTGAAGCAGTGGGCCAAGCTGTAAAACGATTTAGGAAAGGTGATCAGGTTTTTGGAGCGGCTATGGCCAGGATGTCCTGTAGTGCCGAGTACACTTGTTTGCCTGAAAAGACGGCGCTGGCCATCAAACCGGTCAATATGACGTATGAAGAAGCCGCTGCCTTCTGTGATGGGGCGCTAACAGCATTGACCTTTCTTAAAGATATTGGAAAGGTTCAGAGCGGGCAAAAAGTGCTGATCAATGGCGCGTCTGGATCGGTCGGTTCTTTTGCGGTACAGCTCGCCAGGTATTATGGGGCGGAAGTGACCGGTGTATGCAGTACCACGAATGTAGAAATGGTGAAATCCTTGGGAGCCAATAAGGTCATTGATTACACAAAAGAGGATTTTACCAAAAGTGGTGAGACATACGACATTATTTTTGACGCAGTAGGCAAGACTTCATTTCCTCGGTGCAAGAGTGTGCTGAAGCAAGCAGGTGCTTTTCTTCCGGTTTCAATTTTTCTAATGAGTTTGCCGGAAGTTGTTCAATTAGGATGGATGTCAATGATAAGGCGGCTACCTGGTTGGCAATCGGGCAAGAAAGTGAAAACGGGGGCATCAATAAGCAATCCTGAAAGGTTAAACTTTCTCAAAGAGCTTATTGAGGCAGGGCAGATAAAATCTGTCATAGATAGAGTCTATCCGTTGGAGAAAATTGTCGAAGCGCACCGGTACGTGGAAAAAGGACACAAAAAGGGAAATGTTGTTATCACTGTACAAGACAATTTAAATAATGAAAGGGGAAAATAAAAAATGAATGCAAATAGAATGAACGCAGTAATTGTAGGGGTGTTATTTATCATCGCCACGGTGGCCGGCACCATCGCCGCCTCCATTGGCAACCCCATTGTGGATGCGCCGGATTACCTGACCAAAATTTCGGCTAATGAAGGCACAATCATTATCGGCGCGTTTTTGGTATTTCTCATGGCGATTTCCTGCGCCGGGATTGGCCTGGGGCTGTATCCCATTATGAGAAAATACAGCGTGGGGATGGCCATTGGTACCGTTGGATTCAGGCTCATCGAGAGCATGATCCAGATTTTGGGCGGCGCCAGCACGATTGCCCTGCTGGCCTTGAGCCAGGAATTTGTTAAAGCCGGCGCGCCGGATGCGGCCTATTTTCAAACCATCGGCGCCATCATCAAAGCCGGAGACGATTGGCTGAGCAATGGCGTGATGCTATTGAGTTGGTGCATCGGCGCTTTCATGTATTACACCCTCTTTTACCAATACCGGCTCGTGCCGCGCTGGCTCTCCGGCTGGGGGCTGGTCGGCATCACCCTGGCCATCATTTCCAGCGTGCTGGTCATGCTCCAGGTCATCCCCGGTTTTGGCACTATCCAGGTGGTTGCCAACCTACCGATTGCCCTGCAAGAGATGGTTTTTGCCATCTGGCTGATTGCCAAAGGGGTCAACATGTCGGCCCAGCGCCCCAGGCGGCCTGAGTAGATTTAAATTGGGGAGATAAAAAATGAATACGGTTAACAAAACATCAAGAGTTTTAGGGATTGCCTTTCTGCTTCAATTTGTAACATCTTTTAGCAGTGGCGTGTTTCTGCAACCGGCATGGCTTGCGCCGGACGACATCAGCCAAACGATGCTCAACGTTGCCAACAATGCCTGGCTGGTGAGAGCCAACATTTTGCTCGATATGCTCACGGCGCTGGGCGTTATCTTTTTGGGGGCCGCCCTTTTTGTCACCGTCAGGAAACAGGACGAAAAAATGGCCCTGACTGCCCTGGGGTTTTATATCCTGGAGGGTGCGCTGCTGGCTGCCGGCAAAATGGCAACTTTCTCACTCTTGCACATAAGCCAGGAGTACGTTGCCGCCGGGCAGCCCGCCGATTTGTTGTTGATGGGGCAGGTGGCGTCTGAAGCGATGGAGTACGTTGGCCATATACTGTCCATGCTGGCCTTTTGCCTGGGCGGCATCCTTTTTTATTACTTGCTCTATAAATCACGCGTTGTTCCGGCGGTATTGTCGCTCTGGGGTCTCATCACCATTTTCCCGCTGTTGGTCGGAACAGTGACTGCCATCTTTGGCTATCAACTTCCATTTATTATATTCCTGCCCTATGTACCCTTTGAATTTGTCATCGGTGTTTGGATTTTGGTTAAAGGCATCAGGAATGGTTCAGAAACGGAGTAACGCTTAACGCGCAAACGAGATAAAACGAGCAGATCTATTGTGCGAAAATAACCTGAGCAACCGAATATATCGGCGACAAAAAACGTTATGTATAAAGCCCAATAATATTAGGGGCTGGCAAATTAGGAGGAATTCAAATGACAAACCGTATTACCGATATATCACTACGCCAGGCAGCAATCGCCGCCGGGATCGGGTTGCTCCTGATGACTATACTCGCGCCCTTCGCTGAATTTTTTGTTCGCCAGAATCTTATTGTGCCCGGAGATGCTGCAACAACAGCCAAGAACATTAGGGCTGGTGAGTGGCTATTCCGCATGGCTATTTGTAGCTATCTCATCGTGGCTATTCTTGATGTGGTGGTAGCCTGGGCGCTTTATGTTTTACTCAAACCGGTAAACAATAGCCTCTCGTTGCTTGCGGGATGGTTTAGGTTGGTGTATGCCGCTATTTTTGCAATCGCCTTGCACAATCTTTTAGGTGTTTTGCACCTTTTGAGCGGCGCTGACTACTTGACCGTATTTGAAACGGATCAGTTGTATGCTCAAGTGATGTTATTTCTCAATGGGTTTAACGGTGGATGGGATATTGGCGTTGTATTTTTTGGCCTTCATTTATTTACCCTTGGTTATTTAGTTTTCAAGTCGGGCTACATCCCCAAAATTCTGGGCGTCTTGCTGATGATTGCATCTTTTGGCTATCTAGCAGATAGTTTTGGCAAATTTCTTTCACCCAACTACGGCGCCACAATTGCCATGTTTACGTTTATTGGGGAAGTTTTATTTATGTTCTGGCTTTTGTTCAAGGGTACTAAAATACCCGAAATGAAATCTTGAAACTGATTCATGACAGGATTTGACAAAAAACTCCAGTACTACAACGAGACTTCGCTTGAGAAACCCGGCTTTTAGTGCTTGTTGCTAGTCCGATTTGGACAATAGTTACCATTTATAATCAAAAAAGCCGGGTTTCTTTACTTCGTTATGTCAAAATCTCGTTGTGTACTAGAGAAGAAAAAAGAACGCTTCTGAAGAGCTAAAGACATCTTCGGACGGTTTTAAAAATCAAAAAGGAAACAAAAATGAATACAAGCAGAAAAATTGCAATAATTGTGGGCGCATTATTTCTCATTGCGATGGTGGCGAGTCTTTTAGGGGGTGGTTTAGTAGAATCTGTTATCACTGCTCCGGATTATCTTATGGCTGTTTCTGAAAATGAAACTCAAGTGATCATAGGTGTGCTCCTTGAATTAATCAATGCTATTGGCGTTGTTGGCATTGGCGTGTTGATGTTTCCAATTTTAAAACAGCACAACGAAAGTATCGCCGCCGGCTATCTTGGCATCAGGATTGTTGAGGCCGTATTCTGTAGTGTTATTGTCATCAATCCCCTATCACTCATAACATTAAGTCAGGAATATTTACAGGCAGACGTTGCAGATACTGCCTATTATCAAACTGTAGGCGTATTGTCTATAGCGGAACGCGCGAGTGTGTCAGGTCTGTTGATTCCAGTCTTTTTTAGTTTAGGTGCGCTGTTGTTCTATTATTTATTATATCAAGCAAAACTCCTGCCAAGATTTATATCAGTTTGGGGTTTCATTGGAGCCATCTTAATATTAACATTGAACTTGTTGACATTGAATTTAGAGATTGGCATGAGTATAGGAATGATTTTAGCCCTTCCAATGATCTTGAATGAAATATTTCTGGGGATTTGGCTAATTGTTAAAGGATTCAATCCATTGTATATACAGAACGATTAAATCCACCAAACCAGGAGAAATAAAAATGACAGTTCAGGCCGCAGAGGCGTCATTCGGTAAATCGGCAAAAGAACTTTGGCATGCACTACTCTTGATCGTGCCCATTACCCTCAAATGGATATGGATGTTGATCACCAATCTAAACCAGCCCCAGGCAAAAAAATCAGAAATGGTCTGGGATATGATCGCAAAAAATATGGATACGTATGCCCAAAACGAAGGACTTAAAAAGACCGAAGTCAGGCGGGATGAAATACTGAAAAGATACCTTCAGAACGGTGATACGGTACTTGATTATGGCTGTGGGACAGGCGCCATAGCCCTTAAATTTGCCAACACGGTGAAAGCGATTCATGGAATTGATACAGCAGGAAAAATGATCGAAGTTGCCCAAAGAAAAGCCGTTGAAGGCAACATTGAAAATGTGGACTTTGCGCAATCAACCATCTTTGATGAGGAGCTAAAGAGCGAATCTTTTGACGTGGTTCTGGCTTGGGGTATCTTGCATCTGGTTGATAACTGGCAGGAAGTGATAAAGAGGATACACCAATTATTAAAACCGGGAGGACACTTGATTTCTGCCACAGAATGTCTGGGAGAGAAGAAGTCGGCAATAACGTCTCTTTTATCCTTCCTGATGAAAATTGGAATATTTCCCATTGGATTAAAGTTTTTTACCGTCTCTGAGTTGGAAAACGCCATAACCGGTGTGGATTTCCAGATTGTTCAAACTGAAATTATGACTGATAATCCGATATCCTGTTTCATTGCCGCCAAGAAGACAGAGAAAACTACCAACCAACAAAATTCCTAAAAAGGAGCCAG
This sequence comes from Anaerolineae bacterium, assembly GCA_016931895.1. Lineage (NCBI taxonomy): Bacteria > Bacillati > Chloroflexota > Anaerolineae > Anaerolineae bacterium. The sequence goes on along the minus strand of JAFGDY010000285.1, from coordinate 3,663 downwards.
ATTGAAATGGCAGCAGTATTTGCCGAGCTAGAACGCGGGGCGCGTTACGGCTGCCACTGCGCGCATATGTTGATCAAAGATCAATATTCACCCCCTGCTGGAACAATTTCAGGGTGCGCTCGTGACCCTGTTCCCGCAGGTCTCACTGCCCGGCCTCACCCGCGTCAGCCTGGGTCTTCAGAACAGCGCCGAGGAGATTGATGCCTTGCTTCACGTGTTGGACCAAATCGCCCGGCAGCCCCCGGCCGGGGTGGACAATCGCTTTGCTTCCAGGCGGCCCCAAACGGTTATCGAACAGCAGATGGATGATTTCGCCCGGATCGCGGCGCAAAGGGTCTATCCTCAACCCAAATAGAAGATTAGGGACGCTTTTTGAATTTTTGGGGGGCGTTGTATAATTGCTCTATGTCTACGCCCATTTTGGCCACTAAACTCTATATCCCCCCATCCCGACTTGACATAGTTCGCCGGCCTCGCTTGATTGAGCGACTGAACGAGGGCCGCAAACTGACCCTCATCTCAGCCCCGGCCGGTTTTGGCAAAACCACCTTGCTCAGCAGTTGGGTCAACCAAAAGGATGAAAGCCGCGAAGCGGGGATGAAGGATGAAGTGAAAAAGTTTCAGCCTTCAGTCTTCAGCCTTCAGCCTTCCCAAGTGGCCTGGCTGTCGCTGGACAAAGGCGATAACGATCACGCCCGCTTTCTGGCTTACCTCGTCGCGGCTTTGCAGACGATTGCCCCAACTATTGGGGCCGGCGTGTTGGCGTCGCTCCAGGCGCCCCAGCCGCCGCCCGTCGAAGCGATACTGACCACCCTGCTTAATGAAATTGCCGCCAGCCATGACCCCTTTCTCCTCATCCTGGACGACTACCACGTGATTGAGGCCCAGCCGGTTGACCAGGCCCTCACTTTTCTGCTGGCACACCTGCCGCCTCAGATGCATCTGGTCATCGCCACCCGTGAGGATCCGCATTTGCCCCTGGCCCGGCTGCGCGCCCGCAGCCAACTGACCGAACTGCGCGCTGCGGACCTGCGGTTCACCCCGGCCGAGGCCGCCGAGTTCCTCAACCGGGTGATGAGCCTCAACCTTTCGACCGAAGAGATTGCCGCCCTGGACGCCCGCACCGAAGGCTGGATTGCCGGTTTGCAATTGGCCGCGCTTTCGATGCAGGGCCAGCCCGACGCTGCGGGCTTCATCCAATCATTCACCGGCAGTCACCACTTTGTGTTGGACTACCTGGTGGAAGAAGTGCTGCATCGGCAGCCCGAAAGCGTCCAGATGTTCTTGCTGCGCACCTCTATCCTCGACCGCCTGTGCGGCCCCCTATGTGATGCCGTCCTCGGTAAGGATGAAGGCGGAAGGATGAAGGATGAAAAGGAAACAAATTTTGGGTCTTCAGCCCTCAGCCTTCAGCCTTCATCCTTTATCCTTGAGTATCTTGAACGCGCCAACCTGTTCATTGTTCCCCTGGACAACGAGCGGCGTTGGTACCGTTATCACCATCTCTTTGCCGATTTACTGCGGCAGCGGTTGCGCCAAAACGATGCCGCATCCCACCCAGGAGGGGATATAGAGGGGGGAATTGTGGCCGAATACCACATCCGGGCCAGCCAGTGGTATGAAGACAATGGCCTGGAGCTTGAGGCATTTCATCATGCGGTGGCCGCGCATGATATTGAGCGGACCGAGCGTCTGATTGAAGGCAAGGGGATGCCTCTGCATTTTCGCGGCGCGATGGCCCCTGTCCTGCGTTGGCTGGAGTCGCTGCCGGCGGCGGTGCTGGATGCCAGGCCCTCGTTGTGGGTAACGTATGCCTCGGCGTTAATGATGTCCGGTCACCCGAGCGACGTCGAATCGAAACTGCAAGCGGCCGAAGCGGCCCTGCGAGCGCAACAAGCGCAACGAAACGCCCAAGACGATGACAAAACCCGGGACCTGATTGGCCAAATTGCCGCCATACGAGCCTTGGCGGCCGCCGCTCAAAACGATGTAAAAACCTCCATTACCCTGTCGCACCGCGCCCTGGAATATCTCCACCCCGATAACCTGGCCGTCCGCACAGTTACCACCCTTACCCTGGGAGTTGCTTACGAGTTCCAGGGAGACCGCGCTGCGGCCAGACAGGCTTATAACGACGTTATATCTATCGGCCAGGCTTCGGGGAATTTTATGCTGACCATAGCGGCGGCCTCCTCTTTGGGCCAAATACAGGAGGCAGAAAACCAGCTCTATCTGGCGGCCAAGACCTATCAACGCATCCTGCAAATGGTAGGGGACCCGGCGCAATGGACGGCCTCTGTAGCGCATTTTGGCCTGGCGCGCATATTTTATGAGTGGAATGATCTGGAGGCGGCGGAGCGGCATGGACAACTGCATATTCAACTGGCGCCACAAATAGAATGTGACACATCTGTTTCTTGTGAGGTGCTGCTGGCCCGTCTCAAGCTGGCCCAGGGAGATGTGGGCGGCGCAGGCGCGATGTTAGCTCAGGCTGAACAGTCTGCGCGCCAGCATAACTTTGCGAATCGCATAACCGAGGTTATTACCGCCCAAGTGTTGATGCTGCTGCACCAGGGCGATGTGGCGTCGGCCGCGCATCTGGCTGAAAAGCATAGTCTCCCCCTCAGCCGGGCCAGAGTCTACCTGGCCCAGGGGAACCCGGCCGCAGCCCTGGCGGTGCTGGAGCCATGGCGCCGACAGGTGGAGGCGAAGAGTTGGCAGGATGAATGTCTCAAGGCCATGGTGTTACAGGCGGTCGCGCTGCACGCGCATGGTCAGGAGAACAAGGCGGCGCAACTGGTGGGTGACGCGCTGGCCCTGGCCGAGCCGGGCGGCTTTATCCGTCTCTTTGTGGATGAAGGGTCGCCGATGGCGGAGCTATTAACAAGGCTGAAGGATAAAGGCGGAAGGATGAATGAATACATCCATAAATTACTCACTGCTTTTGGCCAACAAGAAAAGATGCAGCCCTCATCCTTCCGCCTTCAGCCTTTAATTGAGCCATTGAGCCAACGCGAGTTAGAGATACTGCAACTCATTGCTCAAGGGCTTTCGAATAGTGAGATTAGCGAGCGGCTTTTCCTCGCCCTGGACACGGTTAAAGGGCACAACCGCAGAATTTTTGGCAAACTACAGGTTCAAAGACGCACCGAGGCTGTAGCAAAAGCCAGATCCCTCAATATTCTTCCCCGCAGTAACTAAAAACAACACCTCTAACAACACTAAAGTGTCTATACGCTAACACCGTGTTGCCGATATACTACTTGTGTATTGAACAAGTGATCCAAGTGGTTATGACCGGTCATCACAGGTAAGTAAGGTAATGTCAAACAACCTCAGCCCCATCACTGACCTAAGTCAACCTATGGTCTATCAAATCAGGCTCAAAGGCCACCTGGGTTCTCAATGGGCCGACTGGTTTGAGGGCCTGACCATCAGGCTGGAAGACAACGGCATTACACTTTTAACCGGCCCGGTGATTGACCAGGCCGCATTGTATGGCTTGCTCAAAAAAGTGCGCGATTTAGGCCTGCCCTTGCTCTCGGTTCAGCATGTTGAAACCGGCCCGGTCAAGGCTAAAGAAACTCATCAAAATCATTAAAAAAGTGTAATGGTCAAGATGATATTAAACACCGCAGAGGCGCAGAGTTCGCAGAGTTTTTT
>JAFGDY010000284.1 GCA_016931895.1 Anaerolineae bacterium | reverse complement strand
TTTTGTTAAGCGACAAGCTGAATGTCATTTCGAGGCCATAGGCCGAGAAATCTCCTTCTAAAGGTACGGTTTCGAGGAGATTTCTCCCTTCGGTCGAAATGACATATCCACCATTGTTACTGAAAGTAACGGTTTCAAATTAATCTCAGTATAACTCCCGCTGGTTGGCTTTCTGAAAAATATGTTGCTGTTGAGGTTGAGTGATAGCCAACTTCTTGCTGGTAAGACCGTCTTAAAAAAACAAGCCGATAAAGAATATTTGTACCTTTCTAAAGCAGCGGTCAGCTTGCCAGAGTCACATCCCTTATCGGCTTGCTTCACTTTGGTTAAAGAAATCAGCAAGTAAATTGTCACCAAGATCAAACAGGCCAGTCGCGTAACATCCGTTCTGTTTCTTCGGAATGTCCCATTTCATCCCGAACCATATCTTCAAGCTGAACCACTAATCCCTTATCGCCAAAATCTTCCGCTTCTTGCGCTCGCTGCGTGTAATCCTTACCCGCTTGTATTTCTGCGGCCAGCACGGCTTCCAGCATTTCGCGGTTTGTTTTGGCCGGGGGAACGGGAGCCGGGGTAGTGGTTGGCTCCCCGCCAAGAGCCACAATCTTATTTGCCAAAAACTGAGCATGCATTTGTTCATCGGCTACTTCGGTTAAAAAGAATGCCGCCAGTTGAGGACGATACGGCCCTGTTGCTTTGGCCGCATAGGTGATGTATTGAATGATAGCGCCTAGCTCACCGGCAAGGTCCTCATTTAAGTGATTGATCAGTGTTTGTTTATCCATTTGTATCTCCTTGTTTTTAAAATGATTAATATAGGTTTCGTTTACCCAATTTTACCACTACCTTAATCAGATGCAATTTATGGGGTTAGGCTACAGGCATTTTCTCTCCTGAAATCAAATTACGGAGGCAATGCCCTGGCCTCAATCCAACAACTCACTTCCCCGACGTTTGACGCTCACCGCCAATAATTTCTACCAGAGTATTTTTCAGGGCGGCTGGGATAGTTCTCTGTTTATCCTGCTCACGTAAATAAGTTTTCAGTTCATTGCTGCGCATCACGGGGATAACCGGGTCGTTCACTGTCAGCTCAACGTTATTATCCACAAAAACAATCAAGGCCGTGATTTCCGGCATTTCTTCGGCGCTCAGGTGTTTGTTGAGCAGTTTGTAGAGCCGGCCGGCCTCATTTTCTGCCTCTGCTACGGGCGCGCCCAGGCCCTCATCGGCAAAGAATCTAAAAACGCGGCTCCAACTGAATTTGCGGGTGAATCGTTTACCGTTTACCGTAACCTGGCCGCTGTGCCGCTTGACGACCAAGACATACAGGTGAGCCGGGGTGAGCAAAATGTGGGGCGGCGAGGTGATATAGTTGAACAGGATAAAGTCGTTGCCAAATTTTTTAAGCGTGCTGCTCAAAACCTGGTCGGCGCGCGGCTCTCGCACCCAACGATTGACCATGTGCGAGCTGATAATGGCCAGCACAAAACCAACCATTAACAGCAGAAACGTGAGGCTGGTATATTGGGGCGCCTCGGCGTTGAAGAGGTCAATCAAGTTTAAAATAAAGCCGCCCAGCAGGGTATACATTGCCAGTGGGGCGATGCGTTTGGCCCATTTACTGCGTTTTTCAATGATTTCGGTATTGGTTATGGCTCTCATGCAATTGCTCCTGGTTTTTTAATCCTTATACCGGCCTAACACCAAACATGAATTCTGTCCCCCTAAGCCAAAAGAGTTGGAAAGTACGATATCCACCTGCTGGCGACGCGCTTGGTTAGGCACGTAATCCAAATCGCAGGTCGGGTCGGGGGTGTGGTAATTGATGGTGGGATGGATGGTGTTGGTTTCGATGGTTTTGATACAGGCCAACGCCTCAATGGCGCCGGCGGCCCCAAAAGAATGTCCCAGCATGCTTTTGGTGGAACTAATCGGAATCTGATACGCGCGTTCGCCAAAAACGGCCTTGATGGCGTAAGTTTCGGCGGCGTCGCCCAGAGGCGTGCTGGGGCCATGGGCATTAATGTAATCAATTTGATTGACCTCCACCCCCGCGTCTTTGAGCGCCCAGGCCATCGCCCGAATAGCCCCTCTGGCGCCTGGATCGGGCGCAGCAATATGGTAGGTGTCGGATGAGTGGGCGCTGCCTAAAATTTCGGCATAAATATGCGCCTGGCGGGCCAGGGCGTGATCCAATCGTTCTAACACAAAAATGGCGCAGCCTTCGCCCAAAACAAACCCATCGCGCGTGGCGTCAAACGGGCGCGAGGCGCGCGACGGCTCGTTGTTGCGGGTGGAAAGCGCCCGCATAATGGTAAAACCGTTCACGGTGGTGCCGGTAATGGCCGCCTCCACTCCCCCGGCAATCATTACGGCGCAGCGCCCCCGTTTGATCACTTCAGCGGCTTCGCCCAAGGCAATATTGCCGGCGGCGCAAGCCGTGGCCGTGGTATTGGTATAACCCTGGGCATTGAGCTTTACGCAAACGTGAAAGGTTGACAGATTAGGTAAGGCCGCCGGCAGTGAAAAAGGGTTTACTTTATTTAGCCCTTTCTCCAAATAATCTTTTAAGCCCTGTTCTGCTTTATCAAAACCGCCCATGGCTGTGCCCAGCAGCACGCCGCTTTTTTCGGCCAGGTCATCGCCAAAGGGGTATGGCAAGCCGGCATGCTCAACCGCTTGCGCCGCCGCCGCCAGGGCAAAATGGGAACAGCGAGCCATCCGCCGGACTTCTTTGGCCGGGACATATTGCCGGGGGTCAAAATTTTTTACCTCGCCGGCAAAACGGGTGGCCAACGCGGTGGCGTCAAACAGCGTGATCGGGCCAATGCCCGATTGTCCCTTGACCAACCGCTCCCATGTTTCACTTACGGAATGGCCCAGGGCCGTAATGGCCCCCAGCCCGGTAACAACCACCCGCTGTCGGTCAGGCTGAAGGTGCGGCAACGGGTTCACCTATTCCTACGGTTAGCTCATTGAGGCCACTTTCAATGGCTTGCACAATGTTATTTTGGGCCGCATGTTTGGCTACTCTGATGGCGTTACGGATGGCGTAAGCATCGGAGCGACCATGCGCCACAATGACTACCCCATTAACGCCCAACAACGGGCCGCCGCCAAATTCGCGGTAATCCAATTTTACCCGTAAAGCTTGCAGCGCGCCCTGGGCCAGCACAGCCCCCAACATGGCCAGGGGGCGGGCCTTTATTTCTTGTTTGAGGAATTTCAGAATCAACCAGGCTGCGCCTTCCACTCCCTTTACGTAGATATTGCCGGTGAAGCCATCGGTCACAATCACATCGGCCACGCCGGCCGGCACATCTTTGCCTTCTACATTGCCAATAAAGTTAAGGTGGCTGGCCTTTAATAAAGGCGTCACTTCTTGCGTAAGCAGGCTGCCCTTGTCTTCTTCCTCGCCGGTTGATAACAGCCCTACCCGGGGGTTAGGGATGCGCATGACCCGTTCCGCATATAAACTGCCCATCAGGGCAAATTGCAGCAGGTATTCAGGACGGACATCGGTGTTGGCCCCCACGTCAAGCAAAAAATTATAGCCGTATTCGGAGTCGTTAGGAAAGATAGTGCTAAGCGCCGGGCGTTTGATGCCCTTGATGCGGCCCAGGCCAAATAAAGCCGCGGCCAGCACCCCGCCTGAATTTCCGGCAGAAACAAAGGCGTCACTTTCGCCCGCCTTTAGGGACCGGAGGGCGACGACCATGGAAGCGTCTTTTTTATTTTTTACCGCCGTTGAAGGCGGTTCATGCATTTCAATCACCTGGCTGGCCGGAATAATGGGTAAATCCAGGCCGGTGGTATTGTGTTTGGCCAGTTCGGCCTCAAGTATGTCGGGCTGGCCGACCAATTGAATGGTCAGGTCAAAATCACGGGCGGCCCACACTGCCCCATGCACTGTTTCGGTTGGAGCATCATCGCCGCCCATTGCATCCAGAACGATTTTCATACAGGTCAGGTCTCCTTGTGAAGATGAAGGGGATTATAACATATCCAGATAGACAGGCAAAGCTACGGTAAAGGTGCTGCCCTTGCCGGGCACGCTTTCTAGCCAGATGCGCCCGCCGCATTTTTCAACAATGCTTTTGGTAATGGCCAGGCCCAGGCCGCTGCCTCTCAGCCCAACTGCCTGACTTTCCTTGACTTGATAGAACTTCTCAAAAACGTGGGGCTGGTCGGCCGCCGGGATGCCGATGCCGGTGTCAATCACCTGAATGCGGATTTCTTGCTCTTGCTGAAAGGCTTTAACCGTAACCTGTCCTCCAGGGGGGGTGTATTTGATGGCGTTGTCAATCAGATTGTGCAAAACTTGGCGGATACGGGTGGGGTTGGCCATAACGGGCAATAAATCTTCACTCAATTTATGGTTCAGTTGAATAGACTTATGGTTAGCTTGAGGGGTGAGAGAGCCGGTCACTTCATCGAGCAGGGGAGGTAATTGGCACGGCTCAATATCCATATCAATCCCGGCTTCAATTTTGCCCACATCCAACAAGGCATCAATGAGGTGGCGGATGTCGTCAACGCGATCCTCAATGGTGGTCAATAATTCTTGCTGCTGCCCGGTGATTGGGCCGGTTTGGGGAATTAAGTTGGTGGCAATTAAAATGGCCGAGAGAGGGGAGCGTAAATCATGGGAAACCGTGCTGACAAACTCGTCTTTCAGTTGGCTCAGTTCGGCAAAGTGACTGACATCTTGCATGGTGGCTACCCAGCCAATCACGCCCGCTTCGCCTACAGCTACCGGCGATAGGTTGGCATAAAAGGTGCGATTGTCCGGCAGTGGAATTTCGCCGGTAGGATTGCCGCCTGACATGGCGCTGGCAAAGAGTGTGACCAGCGGTTCGTTGCTGGTGTTTTGGGCCAAAGGTTTCCCCTGTTGCGATTCTGAAACGCCCATCACCTGCCAGGCGGTTGGATTGTCCAGCACAATTTGCCCATCCCGGTTAACCACCAGCACGGCGTCGGTGCTGCTGGCCAGAATGGCGGCCAGGCGCGCCCGTTCTTGCTCCACTTGCTGAAAAAGATAGGCGTTTTCAGCCGCCGCAGAAATTTGGGCCGCAGTAAGGGAGAAGGTTCGCCATACCTGGTCGCCTAAATTTTCTTTTTGGGCCGAGGCCACGTAGATGAGGCCCAACGTGCCCAGACGGGTCAGGATGGGCAGATGGAAAACGGAAACGGCTTGCCAATCCGGCGGCACCGGGATATTGCCGGCCAGGCTTTTGGCGTAAACTAAGGGGGGCGACACGTCATTTTCACTGATTTGGTTAAAGGTGTCCATTATATCGGCTATCACCCAGTCTGTTTGGCTAAAATCAAAGGGCACGACTACGCCCAGGTAAGCCCCCTCTTTTTGGGCAATCATTACACCTTGCACATCGCCGGGCAGCAGGCGGGGCAGCATGCTAACGGCGGTATCAATGATAACCTTAAAATTGGTGGTGGCAAACAGCATCTCACTCAGGTGGTTCAGGCCGCGCAATTCAAGGTTGTGCTGTTCCATCATGTGGATCAGCCAACTTTTTTCAATGGTCACGGCCACTTGTGGCATGAGTTGCTCCAGCAGGTGCAGTTCGGCCGGCCCATATACGCCGGGTAGCCGGTGGCCTACATTGAGCAGGCCATAGGGACTTTTTTCGGTGGTGAGGGGGATAGCTATTCTGGATTTGATATTTTCTTCGCGCAGGATTTGGTCGTCCGGGAAAGGGGCGCTGTTTGGGGGCAAATCCGCCAGATTCTGATCAAGGCGCGGCTGGTTGTTTTTTATCACCTGGGCCAGGAGCGAGCCGGTGGCCGGGATCACTGATTTTGTGTATTCCAGGCTGCCGTGCTCGGTAAAAACCCACTGCCGGATGTTTTCTTTGGCCTTGTCGAGGATAGAGATGCTGATATGGTCAAAACGAAGCAACTGGCTGAACTGGGCCAGGATGAGTTTTCCTGTTTCTGATAGGCCATGACCGGTGTTAATGGTTGAGGTAACTTGATTGATCATTTCCGTGCGCCGGGCGCGCGCTTGCGCTTCTTGATACAGGTCGGCATTTTTCAGGGCTATACCCAGCGAAGCCGCCATTGAGATCAATAATTCCTGGTCGTCTTTGTTAAAGGAGCCGCGACGTTTATTAATCACTTCCAGCGCCCCAATCGGTTTGCCGTGCACGATAAGGGGAACGCAGAGCACCGTATTGGTGGTAAAGCCAATGGCCTGGTCAATTTTGGGGGTAAAACGTTTGTCGGCCTGGGCGTTGTTTGAAATGACCGGCCGGTTGTTGGCGACTACCCAACCGGCAATGCCTTCGCCCGGTTGAAGCCGGTAGGCCGTAATTTGCCTGTTTTCGCCGCGCAGGGTGATCTTAAAGTAGAGTTCATTGGTCTCTTCGTCCACCAGCAGCAGGGAACCGGCTTCTACCTCCAAGATGTGGTTAATGCCGGCCATGGTTCTCTGAAGTACCTCGTCTATGTTCAGGCTCGATGTAATGGTCTGAGCAATTGAGTTCAAACCGCGCAAAGCGCCGGCGTGACGCTGGGAGTGCTCTACCAGGTAAGCGTTGTACAGATTTGCGCCTACGTGTTCGCCCAGGTAGGCAAGCAGGTGTTGGGTTTTCTCTGATAAAGCTGCCTGGGGGCCGTGATCGCCAATGATCAAAGCGCCTACCGGCTGATCCGCCGCCACCAGCGGTACAATGGCCGCGGGGATGGTATTGAGGGTGTGAAAGAAAGCATCGCCCAGGTCGGAGTCGGTTTGAATCATGGCGGCTTCTTGCGGTTGCATGAAACAAGGTTTTTTCTCGGCGATGACCTGGCACAATAAACTATTGGGGCTGGGCCAATCCTCTTCCAACGATGGCACTTTATCAATGAGTTGGACTTTGGCTTCAGGGGCGGTGGCCAGGGGCGTGCGGACCAATCCGCAGGCGGTGGGCGAGAGGGGTTTGACGGTGAGTAGCCAGATCGCCTCCACCTTCAGGGCGTCAATGAGAATGTGGCTGATCTCTTCCAGGCGTTTGTCCCACGGCAGGGCTTGGCCAAGTAAATTGTCTATCCAATGTAAGGATTGCCAGACAGAAAGCGGCAGTTCAAGCTTGGTTAATTCTATCTTCATAGGCCACCCCCTACCCTAAGAGTTTGCTTTCTAACGGCCTAAGTATACCAGGGATGGGGCAGCCTGACAATCTTTAGGACAACTTACCTAATTTTTTTGGACTCTATTGGCCTGCTTTATGATATAATGAGGTTATCCGGCGCTATATTTTGCGATGGCGCAATATTTTGCGATATAGGATATGGGAAAATCAACACCAAGGAGCAAGTATCTATGACGCTCAATGACATACAGCAGACAGGGAACAACGAATCGAAAAAAATCCGTATTCTTTATATGGAAGATGAGGCTGGTTTGGCGCGTCTTTTTCAGAGAAGATTAGAGTTGGCCGGTTATGCCGTGGATGTTGCCCGTGACGGCCAGGAAGGGTTGGCCATGTTTGATCCAACCCTCCACGATGTTATTGTGGTTGATTACAAAATGCCGTATTACAATGGGCTGGAGGTTTTAGGCGCCCTGGTTAAACAGGGAAGTTTGCCGCCGGCCATTATGCTGACCGGCAGCGGCGACGAGCAGACCGCGGTGATGGCCATGAAGCTGGGGGCGGGTGATTATATTGTTAAGGATATGCGCCGGGGATACCTTAAATTATTGCCGGTGGTCATTGAGCAGGTTGTTTACCGGCAGCGCCTGGCCGATGCCAAACGGCAGGCTGAAGAATCTTTACAGCAGCATGCGCTTGAGCTACAGGCCCGTAATGAAGAATTGAACGCTTTTGCCCATACGGTGGCGCACGACCTCCAAAGTCCGTTATCGCTGATTACGGGTTATGCTGGCCTGTTGAAAGAGGGCTATGGCACCATGTCGGCTGAAGAAGCGGAGATGTGCGCGTCGAACATTATTGAAACGGGCCGCAAGATGAGCAACATTATTGAGGAATTGTTGTTACTGGCCGGCGTTCGCCAACAAGAAGTTGAGCCGAAACTCCTCCTGAATATGGGGCAGCTTGTGGCCGAGAGCCAACGGCGTTTAGCCGATATCATTGATGAATCCCAGGCCGAGATTATCGGGCCTGATGATTGGCCGGTGGCGCTGGGTTATGGCCCCTGGATTGAGGAGGTGTGGACCAATTATCTTAGTAACGCCATCAAATATGGCGGACGTCCCCCCCGGATAGAACTTGGCGCGTCCGCCCCTACCAACGGCATGGTCTGTTTTTGGGTGCGCGATAATGGCCCTGGCCTTACCCCGGCCGAGCAAGCCCGCCTGTTTACGCCCTTTACCCGGCTGGATCAGGTACGGGCCAAAGGGCATGGGTTGGGGCTGTCTATTGTGCGGCGGATTGTGGAAAAGCTTGATGGTCAGGTGGGCGTTGAAAGCGAGGGCGTGCCTGGCCGGGGTTGTGTTTTTAGCTTTACCTTGCCCGCGCCGGTTTCTGTTTGATAATTTTGCTATTTTGCCGCAGGAAACTTTGCGCCCTGAACCTCAATGGTGCCAGGGCGCATTTGGTAATGATACACGTCAACCCGCATAAAATGCGCTTCGTCAACCAAGTGAGCATGTTTGTTGAGCCAGGCGCGGGTCAAGTGCCGGTTGTCCCATAACTCCTCTTCAGAAACAACCAGCCACAGGTCGGTCAGGCCGGCGGTCAGCTTGGTCATTTCAGCATCAACGGTAGCTTCGGTTTTGTCGTCGTTGGTCCAAAGCCCTTCCAAAAGGGTATAGTTGGTATGGTAATAATAATTGAAGGTATGTTGCAGGTAAGGAATCTGAACCATAATGGCTGAAGGGGGAGGGGACTGGTTGGACAGGTAGACCGCTGCGGCGCGAAAATCAGCCTTGAGGGGGCGGTGTTGTTGCTGCCACAGGCCGGTCAAATTGATGCCCAGCACCAAAATCAAACAGATACCCACCAACCGGCGCGAGTGCCGCCAAATCAGCCCCAAGCCATCCGCCACCAGTAGATAAAAGGCCGGAACAATGTAGATGAGATAGCGGTCTTCAAAAACGGCTACTCGCAGCGAGATGAAATAAACGATGAGCGGCGGCAGCAGGGACCAAACGGCCAGGATGGCGCGGGCCTTTAGGGTTGAGTTTTTTTCTATGTCCAGAAACAGGCCGCATAGCCAGAGAAAAACAAGTAGAATGATGGGCATTAAGCCCATGGCCGGACTGCGGAAAAATTTCAACCCGGCCAGCCACAAGGGCGCTGAGGGGTTTTGAGTGGCGCTGAACCGGACCAGCGCGTCAGCCGGGGCAAAAGGAACCAGGCCGCTGCTATATAACTGCAAGAGCAGATAAAACTCTTTTTGCAGAGGATAAAAAGGATGGCCGCTCTGGAACCCTGCCCCCAAAAGAGGTATTTGCCACAAGGCTAGGGGCAGGTACGGAAGGGTCAACAAAGCCATACTGATTAACCAACCACGCCAATGCTGCCGCCAATGGGCATGGTAGAAGATAACGATGACGCCGTAAACGGCCAGCATCAAGGGGGATAAGATGTGCGTGTAATAGGAGAGGGTGGTGGCGGTAACAAAAACAACCCACCATAACCATTTTTGTTGGGGTAGAGGAGGGGGCAGCCTGGCCCCGGTGAGCGCCTTGAGATAGGCGGTCAAAGCCAGCGTTACCAGAACCAGGAGCAGGGCGTACATTTTGGCCTCCTGTCCATACCAAACCAGGTAGGGCGAGGTGGCCAGCAGTAATCCGCCCAGTAAACCTACCACCCGGCTCAAGCCCAATTGGCGGGACAGAATAAACCCCAGCGGCACGGCCAGCGTTCCCAGCAAGGCTGCCGGATAACGCAGGGCAAATTCGGTATCGCTGGTGAGAGCGCGCCAGGGGCGAAGCAGTAGGAAAAAAAGGGGGCCATTATGTCCGGCCCGAAACAAACCGGCGATCAGTTCTGGCAAAGGCCAACTGGAGAAGTGAATGGCGTCCACTTCATCCCGCCACAGGCTTTGGGTAGCCAGGTTAATCGCGCGCACCAAAAAAGCGACCCAGGTAATGAGCAGCAGCCATAGGGTCGCTTTTGTTGATTTTAGGGGGGGAAAGGCAGGGTTTTCAGCCGTCAATTAAATTAAAAATCCTCTTCTTGGATAATTTTGCTGCGCCCGCGAATGTACAGGAGTAGAAATAATAGTGGGATTAGCAAGATAATGAAGACGCCGCAGCAGCGCCACAGGTACGCCCCCCCCACTATGATTGTGTCAATGAATTCCGCCTCATCCAAAACAAGATTGGTCGCATCAGGGTCGGCCTCCTGCTCCGGCGCGGCTTCCACTGAATCATTATTGGGAATCAATGATTCTGGGAAGGGCATAGATAGAGGGGATGTGGGTTCAAGGACTGGTTGCTCGCCGGTCGGTTGTTCTGGTAAAGGTTCGTCGGTGGATGTCGCTGGGAGCGGTTGGTCGGCGGGAGGCTGGGGTTGATCAGGGGCCGGAGGTTGTTCGG